>DATBLC010000311.1:0-42340 GCA_036555515.1 Binatia bacterium | reverse complement strand
CCTGCCGGCGGGCATTTCCACCTATGGAGAGGACGGGGTGGTGGCCGACAAGGCAGAGAACCATTGACCGCGATCGGAAGGGCTCGCCTCTCGGTCGCACACTAGCGACATAGTCTCTAAATAACGAACTCATTAGTAACTTGTACTTGATGTCTAGCCTATTCCTTTGTTAATCATCTCGATAACCTGGTCGGTCGTGCGCACCCGCGACATGCGCGGGAACACCAGTTCCATCAGCGTGTCGTGGGCGCGCTGGTCATGGGAGGTGCCGCAGGCATCGCTGACGACGATCATGTTGTAGTCCAGGTCGCGCCCCGAATACAAGGTCGACGTGACGCCAACGTCGGTGGAGCCGCCCGAAATTATGATGGTGTCGATGCCGCGGGTGCGCAGCGCAAGATCGAGATACGTCTGGAAAAACGCGCTCCAGCGGTACTTCACGATATAGTAGTCCTCGGGCTTTGGCTCCAGGTCGGCGAGAACGTCGGAGCTCCTGTCTCCGGCAATGACGTGCATTTTGGTTTTGGTCACTTCGCCGTTGGGCCAAGGCCTCAGCGAGTTGTTCGTGTCGGTGAGGATCAATGCGTTGGTCGCGCCATCCGGCCGGTGGTTGCCCTTGGCAAAAAAGACCGGCAGCCCCGCGGCCCGGCCGGCTTTACTGAGCCTGACGGCGTTTTGGATCCAGGGTTTAAGCGCCCGCGGCTGGCCCGGCTCGGCCTCGGGGACGTAGCCGTTGAGGATGTCAAAAAACAGCAGGGCGGTTTTCTTGAGATCGAAGTGGCTGACGTTCATGTTTGTCTCCTTGTAGCCGACAGCTACTGAAAATCTCTCTCGGAGTCCTTCGACGAGCTCAGGACGAACGGAGCGAGATTGGAATGATTGAGCGAGTTCCGTTCATGCTGAGGTTCTCGAAGCATATAAATGATGCTTGTTCATAGCCCGCTAGCGAATTTTTATGCCTCGTTTCTCCTTTTCCTCGACCACCTTCCAGCCCTTCTCTGCGTACCATTCGATCTGGCGAAACAAACCGGTCAGGATGCGCACGTCTTTGTCTTCCAACCCCGCGCGCCCTAGTACGCGCCGGAGCGCCAGCAACATGTGCTCCGGATTTTCCGAATCCAGAAAACCGATTTTTAGTAACGAAGCCCGCATGATGTCAAACAGCCGCTCGATATTTTCTACCTCGGCGCGTTCGATCGCCGCTTGCGGTACCGCCGTCATGGATGCGACAAATATCTCGTAAAGACAGACCGCGGCCGCTTGCGCGACGTTGAGCGATGGGTATTCAGAGTGGGTCGGAACCGTGACGAGCAACTGGCAGGGTTCGAGATCTTTGTTGCTGAGACCGTGATTTTCCGGGCCGAATACGAGCGCGACTTTGCCAGTCTCGGAGGCAGCCGTAATTTCCGCAGCGATGTCGCGCGGCGTCCGGCTATGATTGCGGTAGAGTCCCGAGCGCGCCGTGGTGCCGACGATGAGATTGCAGTCGGCAGTCGCTTCGCGGATCGTTCCGTAACATTTCGCGTCGCTAAGAACATCGCGCCCGTGCACGGCCATGGCGCGGGCCCAAAAACTGCGCGTGCGCGCGGCGCCGACGATGGCAAGCTCGCGGGCGCCGAAATTCTTCATAACCCGCGCCACGGAGCCGATGTTGCCGGAGCCACGCGGATGAACCAGCACTATTCGAATATTAGTCAACATTTCCTAGACGGTTTGAACGAATTGAACGTTTTGAACTACTTGAACCGTTCGGCGCCGGCGTTCAAATTGTTCAAAAAGTTCAAGTCGTTCAAAGGTTCACGAAGCAATTAATAATGTTTAGTTCGCAAACGGACAATTCCGATTCTTCAAGATCACGAGGCGGTTCTTCATGTCGAATTCAGTGCGGTAGTCGAAAGTCTCATTCATGATCGACTGCCCGTCGATGACATGCTCCGCGCCGAAGATGTGTCCCAACTCGTGAATCAAGGCGACGGTATCGTATGTCGGTTCCGCCGATGGGCCGGCGTAACGAAACACCTCCCGCACCGGGACCACAGCGTAATACCCCAACCCGTCGCGGCAGTTGCCGATCTTGTCTACCCGGGGCCGTCCCGCGCCGATGTAGCGGCTTACCGACTCACCGGTGAAGGCGACAATCAAGTCGTGATCCGCTGTTTTGCGCGCAAGTGGAAAGTCCACTTTGAGTTTGACCAAAAGATCAGCGGTTGATTGTATCCTTTCCTGAGCGGGCCACGCGGCGGCACTCTGAGTGATCAAGCGGATATCAAACTCGCGCTCGTAGTAGTCGGACGCCGCCTCCACCAGGCCGCGCACTTCTTTTTCCCAGCCGGAATTGCGCTGTCTGATGGCCGGGTCGGCGAGGACCTTGACCCGCACGACGCGTTGTTGCGGGGCGTTCCAGAGCGATGCGCAAGAAGCGAATAGGACGGCGCTAAGGATGCAACAAATTATCCGTGGGCGCGTAGTCATCGGTGAGCACGGGAACATCTTTATCGACCAGCAATCCGTCGTAGTAGGCAATGGCGAGGTCCTTGAGCGAATCGGGAAAAAGGCTTTTGTCGAGGGCGCCAGCGCGCTTCAAGATATCCTTGATATCCAGACGTTGCTTATCTTTCGTCGCGATGATGATCACGTTTTGGATCGTTTCGATGCTGACGTTTTCGGGGCGGCGCGCAGCGAAGATGTAGGTTTGCGGAAAGATCTGCCGCTGCGTCTTCACGAAGGCGCGCGCGATTCTTCCGCTGGGCCCGGTGACGGCGCTGATGAGATTGGCGACGATGATTCCATTGGGCGTCAGTTTTCGCTGTGCCAGTTCGAAGAATTCCTTGGTAGCCAGATGAAACGGCATCGCGTCGGTGTAGTAGGCGTCGAGCAAGATGATGTCATATTGGTGCGCTGTGCGGGTCAAAAACAGCCGGCCGTCCTGCGCATGAATTCGCAGGTTCTTGCTTTCGCGCACGTTGAAGTGGTTTTTGGCGATCTGCACCACTTCCGGGTCGATCTCCACGGCGTCAATCTCCATCGCGGGAAATACTTTTTGGGCTTTTTTCGGAATTGAGCCGCCGCCAAGGCCGATGAGCAGCATTTTCTTGGCGTCGGGGCGAAAAGCGAAGCCGAGCGAGGTGTAGCGTGAGTAAACCAGCCTGAGCGCCCATGGATCTTTCAGATTCATGGCGCTTTGGAGCGTCCGGTCGAAGTACATGTAACGTGCTTCTTCGTCCTCTTCGACGCGGATGCGGTGATAGAAGGTGTCTTTCTCCAAAAGTGTCTTGAGCCTGGCCCAAAGCAGCGACGGCAAGGGCATGATGATCGAACCGATGATCGAAAGCGCGGTCACGGCGCGCCCCACGGTCACGCCGCGGAGCCGCACGAGAGGCACCACGAGCAGGGAGAGGCAAGCCAAAGTTATACCGAGCGCGTGGATTATATTACTCACACCCATGAGCGGGATCAAGTAAAAAGCCGTAAGCAAGGTGCCGAAAATGCTGCCGCAGGTCGATATCGCATAGAGCGTGCCCGCGGTGCTGCCCACGGTGGAAAGCTGGGTGGCGGCGAGACGGATCACGTAGGGAGAAATCGTACCGAGAAAAATACCCGGGGGTAAAAAATAAATGCTGCACGCGATCAAAGGACTCAGGCGGATTCCCAGATCGGCGCTCGCAACCCATTCATTGACCGTGGGGTAAACGAACGGCAACACGAAAATGAAGGCGCCGGGAATCAAAAGCAGCGACAGCAGCAAGCCATAGGACGGTTCGCGGGCGGACAACCAGCCACCCCAGTAATAACCCATACTCAGAGCCGCCATGACGACGGAGATCAAGCTGCCCCAAACGAAAATCGAGCTGCCAAAATGGGGCGCCAGCACGCGGCTGCCGACGATTTCCAAACTCATCAAAACGGCGCCGCTGACAAAAACGATTACGTAATGCAGAGATTGCACCATGGTCAATTCTCCCAGCCCCAATCCTGCTCCTCGTCAACCAGCGACATCGGCTCGAGCAAATCCTCGGAGATGCCTTCGATGAACTGCGAAGGCCGCGAGAGCACCACGCGCAGACCGCGGTCGAAAATTTTTATCGGATAGGTAATGAATAAATTTTCCTTGGCCCGGGTCGCGGCTACGTACAACAACCGGCGTTCTTCCTCCAGCTCCTGGTCGGAGCTTACGTTATAGAACGACGGAAAACGTCCTTCCAAGGCCCAGATGATAAAAACCGAATGCCATTCCAGGCCCTTGGCCGAATGAATCGTCGAGAGCACCAGCGGACCCTCGTCGGGGTCAACCGCCAGCACGCCGGCGACGCTGTCATTGGGTGGTTCCAAGGCCATGTCGCTCAACAAGCGCTCCAGGCTCCGGTAGCGTTCGGTGATGCCGTAAAAATGCTCCAAGTCTCTGAGCCGCTTCGGATAATCGTCGGGGTGATTGCGCTTGAGAATCGGTAAGTAATATTGCATCAAGAATTGCGCCTGCTCGGCGGGCCGCTCTGCCTCGGCGGCGCCTTGAAGAACCTGCGCCAGCGTTTTGAGCCCGAGCGCGATCTTTCCCTTGGCTTCGAAGGAGCGCAGCCGCTCGACGGGCTGGCCGCCGTCGAGCAGCCAATGGATTACCTTGTGGCTCATCTGTGCACCGACGCCCTCAAGCAGCAGCAGGATCCGGTTCCAGGAAATAGCATCATGGGGATTGGCGAGCACGCGCAAATGCGCGAGCAGGTCCTTGATATGGGTGGTTTCCATGAACTGAAAGCCGCCGCGCTTGATGAACGGGATATTGTGACGCGCCAGCTCGATCTCGAGATCAAAGGAGTGAAAGCTCGAGCGAAACAGCACGGCCATGTTCCAGAGCGGCACGCCTTCTTCGCGCAGCTCCAGAATCTTCTGGCACACGAAGCGCGACTGCATCTGCTCGCTTTCGGCCTGAACCAAGATCGGCGCGTCGCCCTCGCGCTTGCGCGTGTAAAGTTTTTTTTCGTAGCGTTCTTTGGCTCGCCGGATGATCTCGTTGGTCAAATTTAGTATGGGCTGGGTGCTGCGGTAGTTCTCTTCGAGTTTGACCAGGCGGGTTCCCGGAAACGCATCGGGAAAGTCCATGATATTGCGAAAATCGGCGCCGCGAAATGAATAGATACTCTGGGCGTCGTCGCCGACCACCGCGACGTTGTCATGGGTGGCGGCGAGCAGGCGGACGATCTCGGCCTGCAGACGGTTGGTGTCCTGGTACTCGTCGACCATGATGAAACGGTAGATTTCCGAAAGGCGCCGGCGCACCTCTTCGTGGCTCGCCAGCAAGCGCTTGAGCTTGGTCAGCAGGTCGTCGTAATCAACCAGCGTCTTCGTGGACTTGTACTCCGCGTAACCGCGGTACAGCCGCAGCAGGTCGTCAAGGGACTCGTAGAGGTGGGGATACTCGTTTTCAACCAGCTCAGGTACGGTGGTCTGTTTGTTGGTCGCCATGCTGAAAATTTCTGCCACGGTTTGCTTGCGCGGAAAACGTTTGTCTTTGTGATTGAGCCCCATCTCGCCGCGCAGGAGCTGGATGGCGTCTTCACTGTCCGAGCGGTCCATAATCGTAAACGAAGGCGGCAAATCGATCCGGCTGCCGTACTGGCGCAGGACCAGGTTGGCGAAAGAATGAAACGTGCCGCCGGCAACCTGGCTGCAACGGTTGTCGATGAGTACGCTGGCGCGGCGCAGCATCTCTTCGGCGGCGCGCCGGGTAAACGTCAAAAGCAAGATCGAGCGCGGATCGACTCCGATATCGATGAGGTGCGCAACACGGTATACCAGCGTGCGCGTCTTGCCGGTGCCCGCGCCGGCGATGATCAACAGCGGTCCTTGCACCATCGTCGCCGCCTGGTATTGAGATTCGTTCAGCTCCTTGCGGTAATCCAACTTGGAGGGAGGCGCGAACGTGGGGACTGTGTTCTTGAGAACGTACTGTTTGGCCAAGGGAACTCCGGTTGCGAGTAAATTATCGGTTTTCCGTTGGGGCGGCAAGGCCCGCGGCACGGATGGGTTCAAAGTTCAACGTTAAGGCTTAAAATCAGTCTCAGATCCAAATTTCAATCCTGCTAAAAAAACTATGAATCCTTCGACCCGGCTCAGGGTGAACGGAGGGGTTTCAGCAGAATTAACCCTCAAAACCTTGAACGTGAAACCTGGTGTGTCATCATATTTGCCGAGCAAGTATTTTTCCCGGCATGATCGAGAAATGATCGGCGGAATCGCTATAGTTCACTTGAAGATTTGGGCGCGAGCGTCATTGATTTGTCTGCTCGCGACGGGCTACTGCTTGGCGCAGGAGGGCGGCGCGCTACGCGAATTTCGCGACGACGGATTCGGTTACCGTTTTCTTTACCCCTCGGAATGGAATATGGAAATGCTCCCCGAAGGCGAGGCGAATCCGGGGTTGCGATTGCGGCTGCGGGGGCCCGCGGGAAGCTCGTTCGTGGTCATCGTCGAACGAACCGACCAACGGCTATCCCAGCTCGAGTTTCAGGCGGATCCCAAAGCGGCAAAACGCGTCGAGGCGATGATGCGCCAGACCCTAACCAAGACTTACCACGCCATCAGCAAGAGCTTGGGCGCGTTGTCCATGAAAACCGGCGAACAGCGCGACCTCAGCGATGAGCACGGCATCAAGTTTTATATAGCGACGCTGCATCGGATGAAGACGGGAAATCCCGTCATTGTGGCGGGTACCCATGTCTATCCGTTTGCGAAAGACTATTCGGTAAATTTCATCATGACGGCATTTCATCGCGGCAAGGCGCCAGAAAACCAACTCCTTACCGCGGTTTTCAATTCCTTCCGCCTGCTCGATTCGCCGCCTAAATAGGCGGCCAGTTCAAGCTTCAAAGTCCAAGGTCTCCGATCCGGAGATCGAATCCCATGAATTTACTTTGAACATTGAACCTTGAACTTTGAACGGGCTTATGTTGGGACGAACAGCAGAAAAGACTGGCGATCCAGAAAGTCGAATTCACGGACCAAGCGGTAACCGGCCTGTTCCAATTCCCGTCTGATGAATTCGCCGGGAGTGTAGTGCTTAAATAAGCCCGTGATCCAAGACCGGCGGTCGTATTCGATGATGGCCAGCCGCCCGCCAGGCCGCAACGCCTTGCGCAAGCCCGCGAAGTAGGCCACGCGATTTTCAATATGGTGATAAGTGTTCGAGGTAAAAATTAAATCGAGGCTGCCTTCGGGAAGTAAAGAATCAACCGGCTTGGCGAGGATGACTTCAATGTTTTTCGCGCCATGTTCCTTGGCCTTCTCCGCCACCAGATCGGTCATGTCCTTATCGATATCCACCGCATAGACTTTACCTCCGGGACCCACGGCCTGGGCGAGAAGAAACGTGAAGTAACCGCTACCGGCGCCGAGGTCGGCGATGGACTCCCCGGGACGAATTTGCAGCGACTGGATCACTCTTTCGGGTTGCTGCCACTCGTCGCGGCTCAAACCCTCATAGGCGCACTGCTTGAGCGCCGCGCAGCCGCCGAAGAGGAAAGCGGCAAGCAATATCGATTGAAAACAATAGCGCCAGCGATTCAAGTGCTCCAAGACATTATCTCTCGCGGTCGAATATAGTTGCCGCCCCTGCGCACAAGAAGCGATAGATTAGTTCAAAGTTCAAGGCTTAAGGTTCAAAGTTTCGACAATAAGAGTTCAACCACCAAACCGGTTCACCCGCCTTGAAGATTGAACTTTGAATCTTGCACCGCACGAGTCGTCAGTCGGGCGGGTACAATTTCCTCCCACTCCCTTCCTCTTCCAGCCCGATCGCTTTGGTCGGGCAGATCTTGGCGGCGAGAAGAATCTTCTGATCCGTGTCACCCTGGGCGTCGGTAACTTCGGCGATCATCGTTTTATCGAGTTTAAATACTTTAGGCGCGGCCTGAACGCACTTGGCGTATCCTTCACACTTCTTTCGATCCACGGTAATTTTCACGCTGTCCCTCCGGAACTAGGCTCCGATGCTAAAATTGGTTCTCGGCCAAATGAACGATACTATGGCCCATGCGTCGACGATAGGAGACGCGCCTCGGGCTTGTCAAGCGAGCGCGAAAAATCAGGTTGACAAGGAAGGCTTGACGGTGATTAATTTCCTGCCCATGGACGATCCGTTGAGAGGATAACCGAATGAGCGCGAGACCTTTACTCTGGCATAGCCGGCTGATCGGCGTTCTTGCATGGCTCGTGGTGGCGATTCCGGACCATTGGGCCCATGGCGCCGTTAGGGAGCAGGAAAACGTTTTAGAAGCCGCCAAGAAGGAGGGCCGGCTGGTTCTCTACACCGGCATGGACACCGACGAAGCCAATCAGTTCACCAAGGAATTTATCAGTAAATATCCTTTCATCAAACCGGAAATATTCCGCTCCAGCGGCGAAAAAGTCCAGGCGCGATTTCTCGTCGAACATCGGGCCGGCGTTCATCAGGCGGACATTTTTCAAACTAGCATCGTGCAAGTCTATCAACTAAAGAACGCGGGCTTGCTGGGCAAGTACTCTTCGGATGAGAGCCGCTCGTATCCCGAGGGCTTCAAGGACCCGCAAGGATACTGGACCGCGTTCTACCAGATCCCTTACGTCATCGGCTACAACACGCGGCAGGTCGCGCCCAAGGATGCGCCGGCGAGCTACGAAGATTTGCTCAATCCCAAATGGAAGGGGCTGATCGGTCTGGAAACCGAAGAGTACCAGTGGTTCTATCACCTCTTGCAGATCATGGGCCGGGGCAAGGGGATTGAGTACATGAAAAAGCTGGCCGCGCAAAACGTACAGATGCGAAAAGGCCACACCTTGTTAGCCCAACTCGTCGCCGCGGGAGAAGTCGCGACTGCGGTCGTTGTCTATTCCAATCGGGTCGAGCGAATGAAGAATACCGGCGCGCCGATCGAATGGGTAAGGTTCAAGGGGCCGACGATCACCGCCATCAACGCCATTTCCATTCCGCAAAAGGCCCCCCATCCAAACGCGGCAAAGCTTTTCGTGGACTTCGTTTTGTCGAGGGGCGGGCAGAATTTGCTCCGGGGGCTGCGCAGAATCCCGGCGCGGCCGGACGTATTGCCCGATCCGCCGGCTTTGACAAAGGGACTGAATCTCTATCCGGCACGTCCCGAGGGAATGATCGAGAGCTATAACCAAACCGTGGCTCTCTTCGACGAAATCTTCAACAAGGCGAGGTAGCTCCTGATCGAGCCGGTTTAACTCCCTACAGCGGCCATATCGGCCCGTGAATCGCTGTGGCGGCTGCTGGCGTGAAATTTAGAATCCGAAAAACCTTTTCGCGTTCTCGCCGAGAATTTTCTTCTTCTGCGTTTCGCTAATATCATTGCGCTCTTTGATCTCCGTAATCGAATTTTCCCGGGCTTCGGCGTGGGGCATGTCGCCGGAGATCATTATCTTGTCGTCGCCGGTCCATTTCAGGACTTCGGGAAGCAATTTCTCGTCGCCTTCGCAGGTGAAATAAATATCGCAGTCCTGGAAATAAGCTGTCGGCGCCCGCTTGGGTAGGCCAGGTCGGCTGATTGCCTTCTCTGAGTGAAAATAGTGATCCATACGTTGCAGCATGTAGGGAAGCCAATCGGCGCCGGCTTCGAGAAAAGAAATTTTCAACTTCGGAAAACGATCCAAGACTCCGCCCGCGACGACGCCGTAGAAGCCGAGTAAAAGGGGCAACGTAAACGTCACGGCATGGGCGGCCATGATCGTTGTGCCGCTGGCTTTGAGCCCCGGATGGCTCCAGCCGGTGTGGGCGCTGACGGGAAAATCTAGCTTTTCCGCCTCGGCGAAAAACGGTTCAAACTCCGGCAAATCGAGCAACTTCTCGCCGACTGTGCCGTAGATGATCGCCGTTACGGCGCCCATGTTTTTGCTGCGTTTAAGCTCTTCCACGGCTGCGGGCACGTTCCTGAGAGGCATGATGGCGCCCCACTTGAGCCGGTCCGGCGCAGCTTTGCAGGCGTTGCAAATCCAACTGTTGTAGCTGCGCATCAGGTCGGCTTCGAACTCGATATCATCCGTAAGCGTTTCCAAAAACACAGTGGGAAAATTTACCTGAATATCGACGCCGGCGGCATCCATGTCTTTGAGCCGGGCACCCGGGTCCCGCAACGTCTGGCTGCCGAGAGAAAACTTCTTATGGGTTGCGTGGTAAGAGACGGGGGGCGTGCCGAAGACGGTATGGCCCGAGCCCGAAATTTTTGGAAAGATCTGTCCATCGACCCACCAAAAGGCGTTCAAGTTCGCGAGAATTGGGCGATTGGCAACAGCGATGGGAAAGGGCCTGCGGTCTTTGTATTTGTCGCTCAGATAATCCCAGGTTTCTTCAGGCTCTTCGACATGAGAGTCGGCGTCAACTACGAAATATTGCGGCATGAATATCTCCCCCCAAACCTATGTTTATTACAAAAACAGCGACCTCGCCAGCAACGCCGGTTCGATCCGTGAGACCTGTTTGAACTTTAACCCTGTGGTGACGGGATGCATGAGCAGATCGCGTTTTGGCGCTGTGCAAAGATTTGACACCCCTCCGGCGCGGCTGTAGATTTCCATAGAGGGCGCGATGTTTGGCGACCGCCTTAAGCGCAAATTTTCCAGCAACGAGGAGCAACCGTGATCAAACCACTTGCTTTGTCCGCGACGCACATGGAATGCCGCAACCTGCGCGAATCCATGGCGGTGATGACCGACCTGCTGGCGTTTGAGAAGATTTCAGAAAAGCCGGGCGAAGCGACGCTCAAGCATCCCAACACGGACTGGCGCTTGGTGCTGCACGACGCGGGACCGGACGCGACGGCGAAGCAGATGCATAACCACTGGGGCGTGCGGGTGGCGACGGCGGAGGAAGTAGACAGGGCCTACGATTATCTCAGGGCGCATAAGGTCGAATACAAACTGGGCGCCATCGGGCAGCCGACGTGGAGTCATGGCTCGTACTCCTGTTATTTCGTCGAGCCCGGCACCAACGGCTGGGAAATCGAATGCTATGAAACGGTGAACCGAAAAGAGGCGACCGCGCAAAGCTTCGGCAGCGTGAAGACGCCGCATTGGACGGATGTTTATCCCGAAGAACGTTTTCCCGGGCGCGGCTATGTGCCACAAGGATTTACCCATGGCACCTTGGTAGCCACTGACTTGAATGTCAGCCACGAGTTTTACACCAAAGTGTTGGGTCTGGAAGTGTACCGCTTCAGCAGCATCGTGATCTACGTGAAGCACCCCAAGACCAAGACCTATATCGTGTGCGCCGAGCGCAAAGACTTCAAGGTGTTCTCGCCTAATTTCCGCAATACGTTGACCGTGGAGTCCAGAAACGCCGTCAAGGAGGCCTACGACGAGTTGAGCGGGTCGGGAAAAGAAGTGGGCGTGCGCGAGCTTTTTCCGCTGCGAGAGACTGCCATGGGCGCGTCGTTTTGCTTTCGGGATCCCGGAACTAACTGTTGGGAGATCGCATGGGGAAACTGATGTTGGTCTTCTTACTTCCCCTTCCCGCTTGCGGGTCGCTTGCGGGAGAGGATTGAGGTGTTTTTATCTGCCAGAGAGAGTGGGTTGAGAATGAATCCAAGTGCTCGTATCGAGAGGTGGTCATGACCGAAAAGTCACTGGAACAAATGGGACTCCGCGATCTGCGCGCGCTGGCGCGCCAGCGCATGCCCGCCGAGGCGTGGCATCATTTCAACGGTGCCGCGGAGACGAAGGCGACCTTCCACAGAAACCCGCGCGCGTTTCATAAGTATCTCTTTCGCCAGAAAATTTTTCACGACGTGAGCGAACCGGATATTTCCATCGAACTGTTTAGCCACCGGCTGCCGATCCCCGCCATCACCGCGCCGGTGGGGAGTTTCAGCCTTATCGGTAAGGAAGCGGAACGGGAAGTAGCGGAAGGGACGGCGAACGTCGGCGCGATGATGTTTGTCAGCCAGGCCGCCAAGTTCGATCCCAAAGGCTGGCGCGCAGCGGCCAAGTCGCCGCTGGTTTTCATGGCCTATATGAACCGCGGCAGGGAAGAAGTAAGTGAGTACGCCAGGACCGCTCAAGACCTGGGCTTCGCGGCGGTGGGAATCACGATGGATACGGTGAAACCGGTTAAGATCGGCGATGAAGTGCCGATGTCAACGAAAGACGGTAAGCCCCGCAAGGGTCATAAGTCGACTCTTAAAGACATTGAGTGGATGAAACAACAGGTCAATCTCCCGGTTGTGGTCAAGGGCATCATGGGTGCCGACGACGCCCTTGACGCGGTCAATGCTGGCGCGGACGCGTTAGTGGTCTCGAATCACGGCGGTAGGATCCTCGACTTCAATCGAGCCGCGCTGGAGGCGCTCCCGGAAGTGGTCGAGGCGATGGGCGAAAGAGTGCCGGTGATACTCGACAGCGGTGTGCGCAGCGGCGGCGATATCGTAAAAGCGCTGGCCCTTGGCGCCAAGGCGATCCTTACGGGGCGTCCGGTGGCCTGGGGAGTGGCGGCCTTCGGCGCGCGTGGCGTCGAACGGGTTTTCGCGATCTTCGAGGAAGAGATGAAACGAGCGATGTGCATGACCGGAGTAGCCCAAGTGAGCGAAGTCACCAACTCGATCCTGTTTCGCGATGAAAGCGGGGAGGTACGCCGATTATGAGCTGGGTATTTTGGGGCATTATTTTCGCGCTTGCCGCATGGGTCATCTGGACTTACAACGGTTTGGTGGCGCTCAGACATCAGTTGCAAAACGCCTGGAAGCAGATCGACGTGCAGCTAAAGCGCCGCTACGACCTGATTCCCAACCTGGTGGAAACAGTCAAAGGCTACATGAAGCACGAGCAAGACACGCTCCAGAAAGTCATCGATGCCCGCAGCAAGGCGATGGCTTCGACGGGGGTCAAGGAATCCGCCGAAGCGGAAAGCGCGCTGACGCAGTCTCTAGGCAAAATTTTTCTGCTCATGGAAAACTATCCCGACCTGAAGGCTAACCAGAACGTCTTGAATCTACAAGAGGAGCTGACGACAACCGAGAACCAGATCGCCTTTTCCCGCCAATACTACAACGACCTGGTCATGCGCTTTAACATGAAGCAGGAAGTGTTTCCCTCGAACATGATCGCGTCCTTCTTCCGATTCCAACCGAGCGAATTTTTCAACGTTGCGGAAACCGAAAAGAACGTGCCGCGAGTCAATCTCACTTTGCCGGCGTAACCGAGGCATGATTTTCTGCAGCCGCACCCATCCCAAGATTTCGCCGCCCGCCAGGCGCACAATGCCAGGATCAGCGCGTTCATCATCTTTTGTTTTCTAATTTTTTTCCTGGCCGTCGGGCTGTCCGTCGACTACATATATTTAGGCGTCTTCACAGCCGGCGGCTCGCGCGTTCCTGTCGCCAGCTTGAGCGCGCTCATATTCGCGCTCATCATGATCGTCACCGCCTATGGCTTCGGTGGCAATCTGATCCTTGGTTCCGTCGGCGCAGAAGGTCTGGACATCAAAATTCCCGAACACCGCGAGCTGCACAATGTTGTCACGGAAATGGCCCTGGCCTCGGGCTGCCCCATGCCGAAGGTCCTGGTGGTTTACGACCCGGCGCCAAATGCTTTCGCCACCGGGAGAGATGAAAAATCATCGGCGATCTGCGTCACCACGGGTTTGCTGGCGCTGCTCGACCGTGACGAGACCCAGGGGGTGGTGGCGCACGAAATGGCCCATATCAAGAACCGCGATACCCTGGTGATGATGCTGGTGAGCGTGCTGCTCGGCGGCGTCGCCCTGTTATCGGATTGGGCGCAACGCGCGTTTTTTCGCTCGCGCCACGGGCGGCGCGCCGGCGGAAATCTCATCATCGTAATTCCCGCGCTGCTACTGATCATGCTTTCGCCGCTGATTTCGCGGCTGCTCGCGATGGCGGTGTCGCGCCAGCGGGAGTACTTGGCCGATGCCACGGCAGTGGAGTTTACTCGTAACCCGTTGGGGCTCGCCAACGCGTTGGAGAAGATTCGCGACGCGAATATGCCCTTTCAAAAGGCGTCTCGCGGCACAGCGCACCTGTTTATTGCGAGCCCGTTTCACCGTCGGATTGACGAGCACGACGGCAAGTTGGCCGATCTGTTAGGCACCCATCCGCCCATCAACCGGCGCATCCTGCTGCTCTATCAGATGGCGGGACTCCGGCCGGGCATGCAAGAACGCCAAGATTCAAGGCTTGGAGCTATCTCTGCGGCGGCCAGTTGACGCGAAAGATGCGGGGCCGAACTTGCTCCAGTGTCCTCAGTGCAACGTAGCGATGAATGAAGTGACGGCGCGCGCCAATCCCGGCACGCTGATCCAGCTGGATCAGTGCCGGAAATGTGGTGGCGTCTGGTGCGACAAATGGGAGTTGTTTCCGGTGGATCCCGACGAGGCGGAGCGGGTGGATGCCAAAGATGCGGTGGACGAGTCACTACTTACGGCGCCGGTGAAACTGACTCGACGATCGCTTTACTGTCCGCGCTGCACGGCGCCGTTACAGCTGTGTAACGATCCGGTCTTGCCTGCCGACCTCCTGTTTGAGCGTTGTTTGCGCTGTGAAGGCATCTGGCTCAATCGCGGCAAGTTGCGGCGCTATAAGGAACATCAAAAAAAAGTCCGACTGGAAAAGCTGGGCGCGGCCGGGATCGTCCAAAGGATTCCCGAGGTTTATGAAAACCCCAAATCCTGGGTCGTGACGGGGACGCAGGGGATGATGGCCTACCCGCGCATGGCCGACGATTCGGCGCAGGAATTTAAGCCCAGCTTGGGCGGGACAGTGGCGACGATCCTGCAAACGCTCCTGCGCGCAACACTGGGTATTTAACCCGGATTACTCACGCGCCATTATCCGAAGGGTAGGCGCGCCGATCGCGGCAGTAAACTAACAGGTTACTGAAAAAGGTTTGGAGTGCTTCGACGGGCTCGGCACGAACGGAAAATGCTCAATCATTTCAAGCTCCACACCGTTCGCCTCGAAGAGTGAACGGTGGATTTTTCAGCCACCTGCTAGGTTCAAGTCGTTCAAGCCGATCAAAATGTTTGGAACGATTTGAACGATTTGTTGAGGCCCGGCGCTATGCGAGGGCCACGAGGTCGATTTCCACCAGGGCATTGCGCGGTAATTCTGCCGCAGCGACGGTGGAGCG
The DNA here is from genome assembly GCA_036555515.1 of Binatia bacterium. GTDB lineage: Bacteria > Desulfobacterota > Binatia > UBA9968 > UBA9968 > DATACQ01. The sequence goes on along the minus strand of DATBLC010000311.1, from coordinate 27,214 downwards.
GGCCGGCTTGGAGTTGCCAAGGTACTCCGCGTAGACCTCGTTCATGGCGGCAAAATCGGCCATACTCTTCAGGAACACCGTCGCCTTGACCGCCTGATTCAACGATGCGCCAGACGCTTCCAGGACCGCTTTGAGGTTTGCCAGCACCTGGCGCGTCTGTTCTTTGATTCCGCCTTCAACGAAATTGCCGGTTTTTGGATCGATAGCGATCTGACCGGCGGTGTAAACGAAACCGTTGGCTTTGATCGCTTGTGCATAGGGGCCGATGGCCTTGGGCGCGTGGTCGGTGCTGATCGTTTCTCGTGCCATTTTTCACTCCTTCTTCGGCGCGATTTGCCCCATCGTACACTAGCGGCGAGGTATCGCAAACGCTGCGTTTTCTCTTGCGCGCTGAAACAGAACCGGCTTATGATGGCTGCGAGATCATTGAGATGGAGGAGGCATCATGAAATCGGCGGCGATTCTCTTTGGTGTTGCGGTCCTCTTATCAGCTTCGTCAGCGTGGTCCCATGGCCCTGGTCACGACTCAGAATCACTCTTGGGCGCGCCCCTTTGGGTCTGGGGCTTAGGCCTGGGGCTTCTGGCCAGTGTCGCTTCGGTTCTATATTTTCAAGCCAAGCGCGGCCGGCTCGGCGGCGAGCGCTTTCGAGGTTTTAGCCGCAATGCCAAGCTGTTGTTGATCCGCAGTCCCTTTAGCGGCCTGTCCGTGAGCCTGCTGCGGCTGCTCTTCAATCTGTATCTTCTCGCTGTCGGATTCGATCTCTTCTTCGTCGCGAAGTTCGCCGCCATCAACTGGACGCTTCATGGCCTCTCCGTGATTCCAGCCGGAATTCTTTCCGACTTGTTCGGCCGCCGGCGAGTTTTTCTGATCTCCTATGCCGGCAATCTTTTGACCACAACGGCGATTATCTTCGTCACAGACCCGCAATGGCTATTGATATTGGCGGGGGTCATCGGCTTTTTCGAAGGCGGCCACGCCATCGTCGGCCCGCCGTTCATGGTGGAGCAGAGCCGGCCCAACGAGCGCGTCAATCTCTTTAGTCTCAACGGCGGCATTCAAGTCGCGGCGGCAAGTGTCGGTAACCTGGCCGCTGGAGTTCTGCCGCTGCTGTTCGCGTCGTTATTTCACATCGGTTCCGAAAGCGAGTGGGCGCGGCGCGCCGCTTTGTTGTGCGCGGTGCCGATCATGTTCTGCTCGGTGATTCCCATCTATTTAATCAAAGAAGAGTGGAAGCCCATCGACATCAGGCGCTGGTTCAAGGACATCGAGAACTATCCGCGCATCGGGATGCTGGCCTTAACCGAGGGGTTGATCGGCCTAGGCTTAGGATTTTCGGCGCCGTTTTTCAACGTATTTTTTGAACAGCATCTCAAAGCATCGACGCTTCAGATCGGCGTCATTTTCGCCACCGCGTCGGTGCTAACGGCCATCGTGACGGTCTTTATTCCATATGTCGTAGCGCGCCTGGGACGAGTGCGCACCGTGACGTTCGTGAAGCTCGCCGGGCTGCCGGCGCTCATTTTACTGGGCATGTCCCATGATATCGTATGGGCGGGGGTGTTCTATGTGCTCGCCATTCTCTTCATCGGCGGGCCGTATCCGAACAAAGGTGTTTCGGATCCGATCTACACGCTCTTTGCAATGGAAATCGTAAAAGAGCGGGAACGTGGCACGACCAACGGCATCATGCACGCCTTTGTCGAATTTCCCATGGGAATCGGCGCGGGGCTAGCCGGCTCCTTCATGGCGGTGGGAGACTGGCAATCGGCCTATCTGCTCGGCGGCACCATCTTCGGTCTGGCGTTTGTTCTTTACTATCTCTACTTTGCCCGGCTCGATCAGCCGGAGGCGGAGCTTCAGCCGGCCGCCGCCAGCAGTTAACCATCGGCGCTATGATGAGACTGCTCACGGCGCATAAGATTCTGATTGGTACGGCGGTTGTATTTTTTCTTTTCTTCGCGCTTTGGGAATCGCGCGGCTACTATCAGAGAGACGATGGTTGGGCGGTGTTTCGCGCCGCCCTCTATTTTCTCGTAGCCATCGGCTTCGGAATCTATTTCAAAAACCTGAGCCGATGGTACAAATGAGTTTGTTTGGTCCGGAATGATGGAAGCAGCGCCTTTTTTGGTCGAAGTATCCGAGGAGCATTTGCGCCGCGAGCGGAGAAGGGCGCGGGAGCTGCGCACCAGCCAGTGGTGGAAGCGGAAGCGTGCCGCCGGCATCTGCCATCACTGCGGCGCCCGCGTTCCGTCCAAGGAATTGACTATGGACCACCTGGTGCCGCTCATCCGCGGCGGCAAGTCGACCAAGGGTAATCTGGTGCCAAGTTGCAAGCAATGCAATACCGCGCGCAAGCACCGCTTGCCTTTTGAAGACCAACGGGCATAGTTTCGAATCAAAAACGAAGGCTCCGCGGAGCGGCGTTATTTTTATGGAGAGACCATTATGAATACAGAAACTTTTCTAGTGCGCACGATGTCTGACACGGTGGAGACTGATATACAGAGAGTGTTTACCATCGCCAACGAAATATTGCCCCGTTATGAACTGGCGCCGCTCTCCTTCGAGGAGCTGAGAAAAATCGCCGACGGCCCGTTCGACTTGTTCTTAATTCCGCTGATCTTTGCCAAAGAGTTTGCCATCGATCGTAACTTGCCCTTCAACGAGGCCAAGCGTGTAGAAATTCGCAGACAGGCCCTCGAGATCGCGCGCAAGCACGGCTTCGACGTGAACCCGCCGGATTTCATCCCGGGCATCGAAGCGTCGCTAAGAGAGACCAGGGACGCCGGGTTGCGCAACGTCCTCATGACCACCGGTGGTCGCCGCTACAAACACCAGGCAATGGAGAATGCTGGCATCGGCGGCTACTTCGAGGAAATCGTCGACCGAGACGAAACTTATTATGCCAAGGAACAGGGGCTCTATTATCTTTACCGCAAAAATAAGCTGCCCCGGCTGCGCATTATTCTACTCACCGGCACAGCGTCGTATATTCGCGCCGGCAACAACGCCGATGGCTGCAAAGTCGGCAATAACGAACTGGAAGTGATTACCGTGGCGCTGTCCACCGGATATTCCTACAACGACGAGGAAACGCTGCGAGACGCGGGCGCGAAAATGCTCATTCACGGCTACGATGCATTGCTGCCGAGTTTGGCCGATTTGAAATTGCAGGCGGCGTAATCGAGGACTTCAATTCGTTCGATCAGTTTTTTGAACGGCGTAAACGGCTCGAACGTTTTGAACTGCGCTTGCCGGGTCCAGGACCCGCCCTAACTCGACGACAAATTACTTTTAATCGGCGCGCGGCGGCTGCGAAAAAATCCCGCCCGACTGCGGTTAAACGCGAGCGATCGGGGAAGTCTGATGGATATGCTCAAGTCATTTATTCAGGCACGAGTGATCGTGAAAGTCGGCGATATCACCAAAGAACCGGTCGACGCCATCGTCAATGCGGCTAATGGTTCGTTAATGGGAGGTGGGGGCGTGGACGGTGCGATTCACCGGGCGGGCGGACCGCAAATCAAAAAAGAATGTGAAGAGATTCGCAGAATGGACCATCCCGATGGTCTTCCGACCGGGCAGGCCGTGATCACGAGGGGCGGAAGGTTGGCGGCGAAGCACGTGATTCACACGGTGGGGCCGGTTTACAGCCGCGGCGGGGCCGACAAGGCGAAATTGCTGAACGACTGCTATAGAAATTCGTTAAGATTGGCAGTGGAAAGGGGGCTTAAGACCATCGCCTTCCCGGCGATCTCAACCGGCATCTATGGCTATCCGCCTCACGAAGCGGCGCGGGTGTCGTCCGAAGCTATCGAAGCGTTCCTCAAGGACGATAAATCGATTCAAGAAGTCCGGCTGGTGTTCTTCAGCCGCGCGGACGCGGACATCTTCTTGCAGCACCATGCATTTACGGAATAAAAGAACGCGTGAGGAGAGGGCGGATCAGCCATCGGCTGAAACACCCGGTAGGCAATGTCAAAAACAGAGGTCAGCCCTCGAGGACCTCGACGCGAATGCTGGAGGAGTTGGGATCACAGGAGTTTTTCCATTCTGCTGAGTAATGTCGAAGCATGAGGTCTCGAAGCACGAGAGTGTCCTTGTTAGCACACTGCTGGATAACGCACAGGCGTAAATTGAGTTTGGGAAGAGTCAGCGGGTAATGCAGGAGTCAATAAAACTCGTACGGATCGGCATCGAGGGGGTGTTTTACTCGCTGGCGCATGTGCCGGATTTGGTGCGGTTTGGCTCCAAACCGGCGCGCGAAATCGCCGCCCATCCCGAGCTCCGGGCAGCGCTGAAAAGCAAGCTAAGAAGTTTCAGCGCAGCCGTGGGCTATGGGCCGCATCAAGTTTACATCGGCAACTTCACGCCGAACGAACTGAGCCGCTTGCCGAAGCCTTGGTACGAAAAACTAATCGAAGGCGCTGCGGCTCAGGGACTGTTCGGCGATCTCGTAAATCAAGAACGGCTATATTCCATGCTCCGCGCGGCGGATCAATTCGATTTGGTAACGCTGGAAGACAATTGGTTTAACGACCACGGCGCGGCCCAGCTCAACGGCCCCAAAGCGCGACTCCAGCCGCTTGCAGGCATCCAGTCCATGTGCGACAAAGGCGCGCTGCCGCTTTACTCGGGCGCTAGACTTGTTGGCGCTTTCGCGGCGGCGCATGCGGAGGACGCCAATCTCAGCGCCGAGGTCTTGCTCGAAAACCTGGCAGCGAAAGCGAGCGCGGCGCATGCTCTCCGCTCGGTGCTCGCTGGTTTGCGAATCAATCCATCCGATATCGACTTCGTAATCAGTTGCTCGGAGGAAGCCGTGGGTGATCGCTATAACCGAGGCGGCGGCAATCTGGCCAAAGCCATCGCTGAAGAGGCCGGCTGCGAAAACGCCGCCGGTTCCGATGCCAAGGCGTTTTGCGCCGGGCCGCTTTACGCAATGGTTCACGGCGCAAGTCTCATTCACTCCGGCGTTTGCCGCAAAGTCGCCGTCGTCGCCGGCGGATCGCTGGCGAAGCTTGGGATGAAATTCGAAGCCCATCTTAGAAACGGCATGCCGGTGCTTGAAGATGTCCTCGGCAGCTTCGCCGTCATTCTCGGTCCGCCAAAGGTAGGGGAACCCTGCATGCGCCTCGACTCCGCAGCGTTCCATCCCGTGCGCGCCGGCGCATCGCCGCAGGCGATGGCCGAGTTTCTGGCGGAAAAGCCATTGGCCAAACTCGACATGAAATTGACCGACGTCGACCGCTACGGTGTGGAGCTGCATAATCCCGAAATCACCGTGCCGTCGGGCAGCGGCGACGTGCCGCTGACTAATTATCGGATACTGGCGGCTCTGGCGGTGATGCGCGGACAGATTCAAAAAAACCAGATGGCCGACTTCGTCGAATCACGCGGCATGGTTGGTTATGCGCCGACCCAGGGACATATTCCCTCGGCGATCGTTTATCTGGGCCACGCGCTGAATGCCTTGCGCAAGGGAGAAATTAAAAACGTATTGTTAATCGCTAAAGGAAGTCTTTTCCTCGGTCGCATGACGCAGTTGTCGGACGGCTGTTCATTTCTGGTCGAAATGAATGGCGATTGGTGAAGGAATTCACGGATCAATGTTAAACGTTCAAAAGTTACGGAGCGTGCTCATATCGTTCACATAAGAGCCAAATACATTGAACCTTGAACTTTGAACCAGTAGTCCTCATTAACCACGCTCGGAAGACCCCGAGGGACGTGTGCTATGTCGTTTGTCTCTATCTCATGTACTCATCATATAGCCTGGAGGTTTGATGCTATCAGGTAAAAAAATTATCGCCATCGGTGAAAGGGACGGCGTGCCGGGACCCGTGATCGCGGAGTGCCTCGAAGGCGCGGGGATGGAGGTTGTCTTTCAGGCCACTGAGTGCTTTGTCTGAACCGCCGCGGGCGCGATGAACTTCGAGAACCAGGGAGTCATCAAGCGCCTGGCGGACCAGTATGGTCCTGAGAACTTAGCGGTGGTTTTGGGCAACGGCGAAGCCAACGGCGTCGAGGTTTTCGCCGAGACTGTGACGCAGGGCGACCCGAGCTACGCCGGCCCGCTGGCGGGCGTGGCGTTAAAAATTCCCGTATATCACGTCCTCGAAGAGGAAGTGATGGGCGTGCTGCCGGAGAATCTGCGCGAGGAAAAGCTCGAGCTGCCGTTACTGGTCATCGACGTGGAGCCGATGCATCAGGTATTAAAAACAGCGAGGGACAAACTCTAAGTTGGTTCCAACCGTTCCAATAGTTCCAATTGTCAGACACATTCCCGATTCCCTCCGACGGCTGGAACGACTGGAACTATTGGAACGGTTGGAACTGCTATTGTTTTCTGTACAACCCTTTAATGAATCCCGATTCCTCTAGTTCTTTAATGAAGCGCGTGTCGATATAATCCTTCACGTTGGCCTGGCCGGCTTTGGGATTCTTTTCCGCCATGTCTTGAAGAACCAAATGGTAGCCATCCGCCGGGGGGTAAGGCGCTTCGGGCATGAACTTGGCGTGCCAGTCCCAAGCATCTTCGAGCACTCTACGGTCCGCGACCCGCGAGTACTTTGTCATGATCTTGAGTGTCCCTTCCTTGTGGGTTTTGTAGTGGTGAATCGCTTCGGTGTAGGCGCGCATGTAGCGGCGAACGAGCTCCGGGTTTTCGCGGATCAGCTTCGTCGAGGTATAGATGCCGTTCTGGGGGAAAGGAATTTGTAAGGTCACCATGTCCACGACAGTGGGGTAGCCCAGCCTTTCGGCCTGGGCTTTTCCCGCCTCGGTAACCACGGTAAATTGCACGATGCCCTTTTGCAGCGCGACCATGCGCTCGATGGCGCCCCCGATCACGCGCAAACTGACATCCTTCAATGGGTCGAGGCCGATTCTTTTCAAACCGACTTTGAGGGCGAACTCGGCGGTGGTTCCGGCAATGTGCGTCCCGCCGATTTTCCCTTTGAGATCTTCGTGTCGCTTGATGCTTGGGTGCGAAACCAGATAATAGGGCAGCACGTTCACGTTGCCGGCAATGGCGACCACATCGCCGCCGGCGAGCCGCGCACTTGCCAATGCCGGCCCGCCCCCTTCCCCGATGGGAATTTCTCCTGCCAGGATTGCCTGGATGCCTCGTACGCTGCCCGAAATAAATATTACGGTGGCGGCGATGCCATGTTTATCGAATATGCGCGCTTCCTTCGCCACCTGAATAACAGTGGAGGTCCCCGGAGTCGTAGATATATACGCGGTGTTGATTTTCTGAGCCACGGCCGGTTCGGCCGCCGAAATTGCGCCAGTGAATGTCAGTAGCATCGAGAAGACAAGAAGTCGCGAAGAGGGTCGCACGGGTTACCTCCGGCGCGCCGTATCCTGACGGCGCTATTGGTTTAACCCGCAACACTACTTCAGTGCCTTGGGTAACGCAAACTTGAGCTCACGTTGACTTCGATAGCGTTTTAAATTTCAATTGGCTCAAAATGAAAAAGCTCATTGATCTCCTCATGTTCGATCTCGACGGCACTCTGGCGGACACCGGACGGGATCTGGCGGATGCGGTTAACTTTACCCGCGCTCATTTCGATCTGCCGAGCCTGCCGGATTCCGCGGTGCTTGCGCACGTCGGGCGCGGCGTCGAGCATCTGCTTAAACACGCGCTTCCCGAAGAACCTAATCGCTTCGAGGAAGTGCTACGAGTGTTTCTCCGGCGCTACGAAAATCACCTGCTTGACGCCACTGCGCTGTATCCCCATGTCCATCAGACTCTGGAACATTTTCGCGGCAAACGCCGCGCGGTGGTAAGCAATAAGATGCATCGGCTCACGGTGGCGGTGCTGCGCGGTCTGGGCGTCGAAAGTTGTTTCGACATGATTTTGGGCGGCGACAGCGCGCCGCAAAAAAAACCCGATCCCTCACTTTTGCAGCGAGCGCTCATAGGCTTTGCGGTGCCGGCCGAGCGAGCCCTCATGGTGGGTGATGGCGATATCGATATCGAGGCTGGCAAACGGGCCGGCGTGGTGACCTGCGGCGTGACCTACGGCTTGGGCCGAAAACAAGATATCATCGCGGCGGCGCCGGACTTTATTATCGATAGTTTGTCCGAACTTGTGCGTTATATTTACTAGACCGTAGCCGAAGGAGGTTCGTCATGGCAAGCGCAATTTCCGATCAATTCATAGACCTTTTTTCGAAGCAGGCCTTCGCCCATCTCGCCACGTTGATGCCCGATGGAAGCCCTCAGGTCACGCCGGTATGGTGTGACTTCGATGGTGCCTACGTGCGGGTCAACTCGGCCAAGGGCCGGGTCAAAGACAAAAACATGCGGCGCAACAAAAAAGTCGCGCTTTCAGTGCAGGACCCCGAAAACCCATACCGTTATCTTGCTATCCAAGGCGAGGTGGTGGAGATCAGCGAGGAAGGCGCGGACGCGCACATCGATTCGCTGGCCAAAAAATACCTGGGGAAAGACAGCTATCCGTTTCGCGGGCCGGGGGAAGTTCGCGTGATTTACAGGATCAGACCGGTCAACGTTCACACGATGGGGTAAATAGGGGATGCTTGGATTCACTCCAAAGTGTTCAAGCTGTGCAAGCCGTTTAAAACGTTTGGACGACTGGAACTGTTGGAACGAATCGAACGGCCGCCGAGCCTCTAGCGCGCCTCCAAAAAAATTGCGGGCGCCTCACAGGCTGCCGCGTCATTGCCGCTAAACTTATTCAGGGCGGCGAGAGCGGCGACTTTGTAACATTCCGCCAGGGTCGGGTAATTGAAAACCGTATCCACGAAATAGTCGAGTTTGCCGTGGTGGGCCATGACCGCTTGCCCGATATGAATCAACTCAGTGGCCCCTTCGCCGATGCCATGCACGCCCAAAAGCTCACGCGTCTCGCTGTGAAACAGCAGCTTTAGCATGCCCACGGTGTCGCCGATCAACTGGCCCCGGGCGATCTCGCGATAGCGCGCAATGCCCGCCTCATAGGGCACGCCGTCACGGGTTAGCTCCTCTTCATTGCGCCCGACCATTGAGATTTCCGGAATGCTGTAAATGCCGTAGGGTAGTAAATGACTGGTGGTCTCGCAGCGAATACCGAAGGCGTGGCAGGCTGCGTGCCGCCCCTGTTGCATGGAAGTCGATGCGAGCGACGGAAATCCGACCACGTCACCGACGGCGTAAATATACGGCAGAGCCGTTTGATAGTTTTCGTTGACTTTGATCCGCCCGCGCTCGTCGGGCTCGATGCCGATGGCTTCCAGACCGAGGCCTTTGGTGGCGCCGACGCGGCCGACGGAATACAGCAACAACGGCGCGCGGATCTGCTTGCCACTTTTAAGTTTGATGGTCGCGGACTTGTCCGCGGATTTTTCCACGCCCACCACTTCCTCATTGAATCTGAGCGTGACGCCGATCTGGCGCATGTGATACTGCAAAGCCTCGATGATCTCAGTGTCCACGAACTCCAGCAGGCGCGGGCGGCGTTCCACGAGCACGACGGGGATGCCGAGGGTCGCCAGGATGCAGGCGTATTCACAGCCGATGACGCCGCCGCCGACGATGGTTAGTGACCGGGGTAACTGCTTGAGCGTCAGCAGGCAGTCGCTGTCGATAACGGTCTCCCCGTCGAAAGGGATATCCGCCGGATGGGCGGGCTCGGTGCCGCAGCCGATCACGAAATAGTCCGCGGTAAAATCCTCCCGCGCCGTCCCATGGCAGATACTGAGCCGATGCGGTTCGACAAAGCTCGCGGTGCCATTGATGAAGTCAACGTGATTGCGCGCCAATTGGTGCTGGATGATTTCCTGCTCCGCCTTCATCACATGTTGGCAGCGAAAGGAAAGATCTTCGAGGGTGATGTCCGCTTTGACCCGAAAGCTAGCGCCGTAGACGTTTCGCTGACGAAATCCGGATAGAAACATTACCGCTTCGCGGAGAGACTTGCTCGGAATCGTGCCGGTGTTGATGCAAATGCCGCCGACGACTTCGCGCCGCTCGATGATGCCGGCCTTTTTTCCGGCTTTGGCCGCTTGGATCGCGGCCTTCTGTCCGGCGGGGCCGGAGCCGATCACAAGCATGTCATAGTGGCTCATGGGACGCTCCTTGTCCCTCTTCGTTGAGTTCTATCTTGATGCATATCAACCGGGTCGTGCCTTGTGTGTCCAATATTGGGAAGTTGAATTCAAACCACAAGCCTTTCCTGATCACTCGGCGTAATGATGAGATCGGCAGTTTTCAAGCTATCTTCAGCGAGTGAGCCGCAATCTGCGCCTTTCGGGGCATTCTTCTTGCCAAAAACAACATGATTGCACCGCATTAGCATTTACATATTCTGCGCGTCAAAATTCCGGCGGTCTGTAGGGTCTAGCACGAATGACTTCTGCGCGTGACGGGCGAGAACTTTTGGGTCCGCCGGGGGTTCAATTCCCCCCCGCCGTACGGCCGGTTATGTCGACTGAGACTCTAACCCAAGGCGGCCGGAATCGCCAACGAAATGAATCAAAGACAAATTAAGAGATCGTAAAATAGCGAAACGGCCAGGCTCAAGCAGCGCCCGCTGCCAAGCGCTGCTCCAAAGTTCGCGCATAGCGCGACATAGCGTAGCTGCACAGCCAGTAAATCACGGCGATAAAAAGGTAAAGTTCGAACGGGCGAATCTCACGATTATTGACGATCTGCGCCGCCTTGGTCAGATCGACGTAGCCGATGATCGACGCCAGCGATGTGTCCTTGAGCAGCACGATGAATTGCGTCACCAGGGCGGGAATCATGTTGCGTAGCGCTTGGGGCAACACGACGTAGCGCATCATTTGGCGCGCCCTCAGGCCCGTGGCAGTGGCGGCTTCGACCTGACCGCGGGGCACGGATTGGATGCCGGCGCGGACGATCTCGCCGAAATAAGCGGCTTCGAAGACGACGAAGGCCGTGAGCGCGACGCTGTATTCCGGTAAAGACTTGCCGACCAACACCGGAATGATGAACCAGAACCAGAAGATCACCATGACCAGCGGCACGCCGCGGAAGAACTCTACATAGATCGTTGCGGGAAAATTGATCCAACGGGAACGCGCGAGGCGGCCAAGGCCGACAAAAATCCCTAGCACAAATCCAAAAATGATTGCCGGAACGGCAAGGCGCAAGGTGCCGCCCACGAAGCCGCCGATTCCCAGGAACCCTTGCAAGATTAGAAACGCGAAGTTGTTCGTGATCACCTGGAGGTCCATCGTACCCTCAGGAAACGCCAGCGCTGCGCTTGGCGATCATGCCGGGAATAGCGCAGCGCCGCTCCACGCGGGCCATTACGAAGGCGATGGCGAGGCAGAGGATGAGATAGATGAGCGTTCCTGCCGTAAGCGCTTCAAAGGCCTTGGCCGTATAGGTTTCGATCTGGCGTGTTTGAAAAGTCAGCTCGGCTACGCCGATGGTCAGCGCGACGGAAGAGTTCTTCAACAAATTGAGCGACTCGTTGGTTGCCGGGGGTATGATCAAACGCAATGCGACGGGAAGAATGATGAATCGATAGGATTGCGCCACCGAAAGGCCGGTGGAGGCGGCAGCTTCGAACTGCGTCTTGGGAATCGACTGGATGCCGGAGCGGATAACCTCGGAGATACGCGCACCGTGGTAGACGCCCAGCGCGCAGACTCCGGCCGAGAATTCCGCGCCGTGCTCGTAGAGCCAATCCTGCGCGATTTGCGGCAGCAGGGGAGGGACTCCGAAATACCAGAAAAACATCCAGACGAGCAGCGGCACGTTGCGAAAAAACTCGACGTACAGCGTCGCGCACCAACGCACCAGAGCGAACGGCACGGTGCGCAACGCGCCCGAAAAAATTCCCAATGCCACCGCCAACAGCCAGCTCAAAACCGATATTTGAAGCGTTTTGACAAACCCCAGGAGCAACCAGTTGCCGGTTTGGCCGCTCCACAGGACGGACCAATCGAAGTTGTAGGTCATTTGTGGTGGGCTAGGGTAGGCTCAAGCCTCCGATATTCGTGTTTCCGGCGACGGGAAATTGGAGTACTGGAGCGATGGAGTAATGGAAAAATTTTTCCCCAACACTCCAACACTCCGTTACTCCATTGTTTCATCATTTGGGCACCACCTGCATCTGCAAGAACCGTTTGGTTTCTGGCGTCAGCGGGTAGGGCACTTCACCCTTGGGCCCGAACCACTTGTCGTAAAGCTCAAAATACTTGCCGGATTCGATGGCTTCCATCAGCCCCGTATTGACCAGATGGCGAAAGTCTGAATCGTTTTTCCGCATGGCCATGCCGTAAGGTTCGTATGAAAAGAATTCCCCGACGATTTGCCATTCATCCGGCTTGGGCGCTTTGGCTTTTAGGCCGGCAAGCTGAATCCCATCATTGGTATAAGCTTCCGCTTGCTTCTGAGCCAGCGCTTGAAACGCCGCCGGCTGATCCGGAAACTCGACCAGCTTCGCATTCGGCGCGCGCTCGCGAATGATGCGCGCATTGGTCGATCCCTGCTGGGCGGCGATACGTTTGCCGGCGATGGACTGTATGCCTTTGATGGGGCTGCCTTTGCGCACCAAGAACTGCGCCCCGGTGACGAAGAAAGTCAGACTAAAATCGACGCTGTCGCGCCGCGCCCGCGTATCGGTCATGGTTTCAGCGATGAGATCGACGGCATTGGAGGTGAGGAGCGGGATGCGCGTCTGCGGCGTAGATTCTTTCTTTTCCAGTTTCACTTGCTTGCCGACCTTCTTGGCCACGACCGGCAAAATCGCCTGCTCCACCAAATCGATCGAGAAGCCCACCCATTGGTTATTTTTATTGACGTAGCCGAAGGGCGGCGAGCCTGTGCGCGTGCCGATGGTCATCACGCCGCTCTTTTCGATCTTCTCCAAGGTCATCTGCGCCGGCGCCGCCCGGGCGCCAAACATGACAGCGGCGATGGCTAAAAATGCAATTGCGAATGACTTCATGAGTCCCCCTTCGGTTAATGCGACAAGATTTTGCTGAGAAATTGTTTCGCCCTTTCGGATTCCGGAGCCGCGAAGAAATTTTCCGGCGCGCCGGTTTCTACAATTCGCCCATCGTCCATGAACACCACGCGGTGTGCGACCCGGCGGGCGAAACCCATTTCGTGGGTAACGACGATCATCGTCATGCCTTCGCGGGCGAGATCGCTCATGACTTCCAGAACTTCGTTGATCATCTCCGGGTCCAGTGCCGAGGTGGGTTCGTCGAATAGCATGATCTTGGGCTGCATGGCGAGGGCTCGCGCGATAGCCACACGTTGCTGTTGCCCGCCGGAAAGATTCGCCGGATAGGCATCGGCTTTGTCCGGAATGCCGACGCGATCCAGGAGCTTCATTGCAATCTGTTCCGCTGCCGCCATGCTGAGTCCCTTGACCTTGACGGGTGCCAGCGTGATATTCCGTAATGCCGTCATGTGCGGATAGAGGTTGAACGACTGAAAAACCATGCCAACATCGGCGCGAAGCTTTACCGCGTCGCGGGCCGGGTCGTTGACGGAAAGGCCGTCCACAATTATTTCTCCGGACTGGATCGGTTCCAGCCGGTTGATGCAGCGGATCAGCGTGCTCTTGCCGCTTCCGCTGGGTCCGCATACGACCACGACTTCTCCCGCGGCGATCTTTAAATCGATGTCCTTCAGCACATGAAGAGAGGCGAACCATTTGTTGACGTTGCGAAACTCGACCATCGGTGCGACTGTGATTAATTGATCAGGATTGAAAATAATGGGACTGCATACTATATCAACGACGCCATATTGCAACGAAATATTTTCCGAGTAAAGGTTTTGCACCGCCCCGGCGCCACATGGGCGGCTTCTTGAATCAGGGCGAGCGATTGACAAGCGGGGAGTCGGAGCCATGGATTTTTATTTGGCGAGACATGGCGAAGCGGTTGCCGACGCGATCGATCCGAGCCGCCCGCTGACCCACGCCGGACGAGAAAACGTCGAGCGGGTTGCCCGGCTGGCGGTGCAGAAGGCCGTTCATGTCTCGGTTATCTTCCATTCCGGTATCCTCAGGTCCGGCCAAACGGCGGAAATCTTCGCCGCGCATCTCGCGCCCAGAGGCGGAGTACTGGCGATGCCGGGACTGCGGCCCGAGGACGATCCCTCCCTGGCTGCGGCTGAGTTGGCGGTTTCCGGGAGTTCGGTCATGCTCGTGGGCCACTTGCCGCATATGAACCGACTCGCCGCGCTATTAGCGCGGGGTGATGCCGAGGGGGATGAGATCAACTTCATGCCCGCGATGATGGCCTGCTATAGACGAGAAGGATCGCTATGGACGCTTATTTGGACGCTTACCCCGCGCGTCCAGTGAGGCGCAGTTGACCGGCGCAGGGCGATGGTCTAAAACAGAAACAAGCAAATCGTGAAAGGCAGCGGCAATGCAATGGCGTCAGAGACTTTGACAGTTATCGATAATCGGACCGGCAAACAATATGAGATTCCCATCCAAAACGGCGCTATCAAGGCGACCGACTTGTTTCAAATCAAGGTCACTGAAGACGACGGCCTGGTGAGTTACGATCCCGGCTTCATGAACACGGCATCTTGCCAAAGCAAAATCACCTATATCGACGGCGATAAGGGGATACTTCGTTACCGTGGTTATCCAATAGAACAGATTGCCGAAAAGAGTACTTATCTTGAAACGGCGTATCTGATTCTCCACGGAGAACTGCCGACAGAGTCGCAGTTAGCCGACTTCACGCGTGACATCACCTTTCACTCGATTATCCATGAGAACATCAAAAGGCTCATTGACGAGTTCCGCCATGACGCCCATCCGATGGGCATTCTGGTGAGCACCGTCGGCGCGCTGTCGACTTTTTACCCCGATGCGAAGAAAATTTTCGATAAGAAATCGCGCGCCGTGCAGACTTACCGCTTGATCAGCAAGATGCCGACGCTAGCGGCCTTCGCCTATCGGCACAGCCTGGGGTTCCCTTACGCCTATCCTGACAACGATTTGAGCTACCCCGGTAATTTTCTCAACATGCTCTTCAAGATGACTGAGTTGAAATATCAGCCCGATCCGGTACTGGAGCGGGCGCTGGATATTCTATTCATCTTGCATGCCGATCACGAGCAAAACTGTAGCGCAAATGCCATGCGAAGCGTCGGCAGCTCGCAGGTAGATCCGTACTCCGCCGTGGCGGCGGCCGCCGCAGCGCTTTATGGACCGCTCCACGGCGGCGCCAACGAAGCGGTATTGCGCATGCTCATGGAGATCGGCTCGAAAGACAAGGTTCCCGAATTCATTAAGAAGGTCAAAGGCGGCGAGGGGAGGCTGATGGGGTTTGGGCACCGTGTTTACAAAAACTATGACCCACGCGCCAAGATCATAAAACAGATCGCCGACCAGGTGTTTGAAGTCATGGGGCGCAATCCGCTCTTGGATATCGCGCTGGAGTTGGAGAGAATCGCCCTCGAAGACGGGTACTTTATCAAGCGCAAGCTCTACCCGAACGTCGATTTCTATTCCGGCCTGATTTATCAGTCGATGGGGCTGCCCATGGATATGTTCCCGGTGCTTTTCGCGATTCCGCGGACTTCCGGGTGGATCGCGCAGTGGGAAGAAATGCTTACCGATCCTGAGCAGAAATTAGCCCGTCCGAAGCAAGTCTATCTCGGCTCTGCGCCGAGAGACTATGTGCCGATGGAAAAACGAAAATAGTCTGGGTTTATTTCAATCTACCGCTCAAGCTCTGCAGCAAAATCGTCAACTGCTGACCAACGTATAAGCGCGCGTTCGTCAAGCCGTTTAGCTTCATTAGACCGCTGACTTCCTGCCCGTATCGGCGCGCAATGGAAATGAGCGTTTCCCCTTTTTTTACTTCGTGGGTGATGGACTGAGCAGATTCAAGCGCTCGTTCGTTCCCCGCATCGTAGGCTCTAGCGAATAACAGGCTCCTGCCAACCGGAAGCTTCAGGTTGAAGCTTCCGTCGCCGGGCGGAGTTGTTTTTCCCAGTAGCGCGGGATTCAGTGCGCGAATGGTCGATACATCCGTTTCGGCCATCTCCGCCAGCATGCCAATTCTTAAAGGGCGGTGAATCTCGACCTCTTCATACTCCAAGGGAGATTCGTATTGCAGGTTGGCGAATCCATATCTTTCCGGGTCGGTTGCGATTATCGCCACGGCAACGAACTTGGGAACGAAATTGCGAGTCTCTTCGCTCAATTGGGCCTTCTGGCTGAGGGTCCAGAAGTCCTTCGCGCCCGATCGCTGCATCGCCTTATCGATGGCTCCCGGCCCTGCGTTATAGGCGGCCGTGGCCAACTGCCAGCGGCCAAAAAAGCCATGCAACTCTTTCAAATACGCGGCCGCCGCGCGCGTTGATTTCTCAGGATCTCTGCGCTCATCCACCCACGAATCGATTCTGAGTCCATAAAGACGCGCCGTGCTCGGAACAAACTGCCACAGTCCCGCGGCTCCCTGGGCGGAGGTCGATTGGGGCAGAAACGCGCTTTCTATCAAGGCGAGATAAGCCAGCTCTTCGGGTAAACCTTCGTCGTGAAGGACTTTTGCGATCATCGGCATGTATTTGCCCGAGCGCGCGAGAATTTTCTCGAAATAGGGCTTTGCACGCTTGGAGAAGTAATTGATGAAGTAGCGGACCTTGGGATGGTTGATGACTTCCTTTGAAAATTCCAGCCGGCGCCGTTCTATGGGTTTTTCAACGGCCTTGTCGATGTCCTGTGCGAGCAAATCCAAGAGGCGGTTTTCAGCGCGCGGCCCCGGCGCTTTTTGCAACGCCGCGGAATCTTCTGCGCTCAGGACAACGGTCTGCTTGGGAGCGCCGTCAATCTTGGCTGATCTTGCGGCGGTCTTGTTAGTCGTCTCGATGGCGGTCTTGGCAACGGCCGGAGCTAAAGTCTCTTCCTTAATACTATCGCTTTGCTCCACCAGCGCTGGGAGCGGCGTGTCAAACGCCTGAGACTCGGGTGGTTTTTTCGGATCGGGAGCTAGATTTTCAGCGGCTGCTGGCTTGTGCAGTTCGCGGGTAATCATGGCCTGGTCGGCGGGCGAGGAAAAGTTTGCCGGCACGCACCCAAAAGCTCCACAAGATGCCAAAATCAGCACCGTAATGACCAATTGCGCAGTCATATGGAAACCTCGCGGTTTGGCGGACTCTACTAAAGTGAGATTCATGACGCAACCTCAATTTTGATAACGACCCGTGCGATCGGGTTCATCACGTTAAAAAATCGCGGCCTGGTTTTTCTCCCCGGGTTACGCACGATGCGGGCCAAGCGAAAATTTTGTGACGCGGGCAGCACCACCAGAGCAATTGATGGTATTTAAGGGAACATCGAATTGGCGTGCAGGCTGCGTGTCTTACAGCGGCAATCGGCCAAAAGACGCTAAATTTAGTCACTTAGACAGGCAACGATGAACCTTACCGCAGGCGCCGGGTGTTCTCACCCGTCTTTTTTTGTTATCGGCTGCGAAAATCGCGGATCATCGTCAATGGTGGAATCTTGACGGTAAAAAAACGGTGCAGGCAAATAGGGACGCATACTGTAGGCATTTCTAGACATGCATTTCTCCAGTCCATAGACTGTCAAGGCTTGACAATTTGTCCGCAAAGCAACTAGATTTCAGGCGGCGCGGCATCAAACGAAATGGGAGGTTTCCCATGCAAAACAAATCGGCTCCGCTTCTCGCCGTTTTGATTTTTGGCACGGTCTCGACGTTGTCAGCGGCCGAGAGCGGCAGATACATGCCACCGCGTTTTCCCTCCTATTTGAAACCCCCCAAATCCATCGAAGACGTCATGCCCTTCGCGCGCGCCGCCGTGCGACAAACCGGGGGTCGGACGCCACTCGGCCTAGTTGAAAAAGGCATGGCAACGCTGATCGTTACGGAAGTCAGGGCCGACCCGATGGTCATGCAGGCAATCAAGCGAGCTTACGAAGAGCGCGGCGTGAAAGTTTATCTCGCCTCCGAGCACGAGCTGCTGGGAGTTAACAAAGAAGAAGCCCTCAAGGCGATAGGCGCAACCCGATGGTACACGTCAGCACAAGGCTACATGGAGATTCTCCATTGGCTGAACGATTTGTTCATCGAGCCCGAGGTCCCCAAGAAGTGGCTGAAGGAGCGCCGCCCCGATTTATTCAATGCGGTCTACGCGAAGGTTGAGGAGGTCCCGCAGAAGCAGCGCGAGTTGGCGAAGCAATTCGATTCGCCGAACGTTGCCGACCGCATCGTGAAATATATCGACCAGCATCCCGATATCAAAGCTGTCTTCTGGCGCCGTGGCGGCAGGCCGCGCACGGCGCGTTTGCTGAAAGAACATAGCTCAAAGTTCTTTGGCAACTTCATCTTCGATAACCGCTATGAGTTGATGAACAAGGCGGCAACGTTTCCCGGCGATGTTTGGAAACTTGCCGAGGAACGGGTGATTGAACCCTTCGCTTGGGCGGAGCGCGTTGAGGCCAGTGACCCCGAAGGCACGCGGATGTCATTCGAGCTCAACGAGGAACACGCGAAAATCTGGGCCTCGGCCGCTTATCTCCAAGGGCATCTTTTCTTGTCTCCCTATCAAGCCACGGGACGTTTTCCCTACTCGTCAGTTGAATATCCCGCGTTACAAAAGAAGTGGAACGCGCCGCTGCAAACCAAAGTGAACGGCGTTTTCGCTGGCACGAGCAACCACACGGGTTCATTCCCGCGCATCGAAGTCCACGTTAAGGATGGTTACGTCACTGAGGTGAAAGGCGGTGGCGTCTACGGGGAGCTGTGGCGCGAGTTTCTTAAGTATCCAAAAATCAACGAGCTGAACTATCCGTATCAGGATAAACCGGGTTATTGGTGGTTCTATGAGGCAGGTCTTGGCACCAATCCGAAATTCTTCAAAAGACCCGACGAAAACATGCTTGGTAACAACACATCGGAGCGCAACAATGCGGGCGTGATTCACTGGGGCTTCGGAGGCAGCGTGGTGCACGATCCGGAGAAAGCAGAAGAGTCCAAAGCCTGGATCGAATTCCCAAAACAACATGGACTGCCCAAGGATCACTGGTGGCATATTCACAACATGTTTTTGACCTACAGAATAAAAGTCCGTGGCACGAAGAACAGCTGGCTCACGCTGATCGACAAGGGCGAAATCACCGCGTATCGCAGCCCCGAGATCCGGGCGTTGGCGTCCCGCTATGGTGATATCAGCGGTGTCTTAAGCGAAGACTGGATCGCCCATGTGCCTGGCATCAACGCGCCTGGAAAATATGAAGACTACGCTAAAGACCCGTGGAAAACATTTTCTGAAGTAATGAAAAAGGTCGAGGCGGGGACCTACGAGTATTTTTATCCGAGGAAAAAATAGTGCCGTGCGCCAGTGTACGGTCTCTGTTTGTGTTATTACGCTCAATGGGGCCTAGTCGTATTTGCTACGTTCACTTGTGAGATTTGTTCCTTTCCCGTCGTCGAAGTGCGGCGGGGATGGGCGATAGCGGGTGCAGTGAAGCAGATCCTTCACCTTGTTCCTCACCCATGACGGGGGAGGAAATCGATGGAGGAAGAAGCCGTAGCAAGGTTGTCATTCACCCATAACGATGCGAGAGAAAGGAAGAGTCCTATGCGTCGATTTGCGATTATCGTGATAATGATCTCGCTTCTCTACACACTCGGAAATTTATCCGCTCAGGAAAAAGCCAGGTACCCCGCGCCGCGCTTCCCATCGTACATGAAGCCGCCCAAATCTATTGACGACGTCATGCCCTTTGCCCGGGCCGCGGTGCGCCAGACCGGCGGGCGAACGCCGCTTGGCTTGGTTGAGAAGGGGCAGACGGTGGCGATCTTTACGGAGCCACTTGCCGAAGAAATGATCCTCCAGGCGATCAAGCGAGCTTACGAAGAGCGCGGCGTCAAAGTCCAAATCGTGCCCGAGCACCAGCTTCTTGCGGTGAGCAAAGAAGACGCCGTCAAGGCGGTGAAGGCGAACCGTTGGTTCACCTCGGAGCAGGGCTATATGGAGGTTCGCGCCTGGATACTCCAGCGTTTCGGCGATGCCGAGGTTCCCAAAAAGTGGCTCAAAGAACGGCGTCCGGATCTCTACAAAGCGGTGTTCCAACGCGAGGAAGATAGTTCTCAGGAGCTCATCGAGCTAGGGCGCAGGTTTGGCGGCAGAAGCGTCGCTGAGGCAATCATCAAGTATCTCGACCAACATAAGGAAGTAAACGCGATTTTCTGGCGCCGCGGCGGGCGCACGGTCACGAGAAAAAGCCTGGAGCCCCACGGCAGCAAATTTTTCGGCAATTTTATTTTCGACAATCGTTATGAGTTGATGAACAAGGCGGCGACTTTCCCCGGCGACATCTGGCGCTTGGCGGAAGAGCGCGTGATCGAGCCGCTGTCGTGGGTGGACCGGGCTGAGGTGAGTGATCCCGAAGGCACCCAATTTAGTTTTGAACTGGACGAAAAACAGGCCAAGGGCTGGGCCGAGGGAGCCTACCAGCAGGGGCATCTTTTCATGTTCCCGCACCAGGCGACGGGCCGCTTCCCCTATTCATCCGTTGAGTATCCGGCGTTCACCAAGAAATATAATCCGCGTTACCTGGTCAAAGTGAATGGCATATTCGCCGGTACCAGCAATCACACCGGGGCATACCCGCGCATGGAAGTCCATGTGAAGGACGGTTACGTCAGAGACGTCAAGGGCGGCGGTACCTACGGCGATCTTTGGCGTGAGTTTCTAAAATACCCAAAGATCAATGAAGTGACTTATCCTTTTCACGACCAACCTGGCTACTGGTGGATCTACGAGGCGGGAATGGGCACCAACCCGAAATTTTTTCGCCGGCCCGATGAAAACATGGAAGGCACCAATTCTTCGGAGCGCAACAACGCCGGCGTCATTCACTGGGGTTTTGGTTTGCGTTTGGATCATGGTCCGGACAAAGCGATAGAATCAAAAGAGTGGATGGATTTCGCCAAGCAATACGGTCTTCCCAACGACCATTGGTGGCATATCCATAACACGCTGCCGACTTACAAGGTGCGGGTGCGCGGCACGAAGAATACCTGGCTGACTTTGATCGACAAAGGCGAGGTAAGCGCGCTCAAGAGTCCCGAGATTCGCGCCCTGGCTTCGCGCTATGGTAATCCGGAAGAGGTGTTGGGCGACGACTGGGCGCCTTATATCCCCGGCATCAACGCACCGGGAAAATTCCAGGATTACGCCAAGGACCCCTGGAAAACGTTTGCGGAAGTCATGCGCAAGATCGAAGCCGGCACCTACGAGTATTTTTATCCGGCGGTCAAGGTAAAAAAGTAACATCTAAGGAGGCAGATCTTAGATTCGGCCATTGAGATTGCGTTCTCCAATCCAAAATCACAAATCTAATATCCAAAATCCAAAGTGAATCGTCGTCGTTTCTGGCTCGCGCGGATTCTCGGTAAGCGCGCGTTTTTCGCCTTTGGCATAGTAACGTTGCTGGTGGCGGGCCTGTTGGCCGCTATTAACCTGGCGTCCCATCACGCGCTAAAACTCTACATTGAAGATCAACTCTCGCGCTTGTCGTGGGACATCGCGCTCTATCAGACCACCGATTTTTCCCTGTCGGCGGACGTCTCCCCCGAGCTGCGCAGGATAAACGGCGTCAAGCGGGTCGAGAGCTTGAGCTTTCTCCGCTCCAAGCCGCCGCCGGAAGCGATCCTGATGGTCGACGGAAAGCCGTTGGCAGCGCCCTGGGTTTCAATTTTGTCCGCTACGGATGTCAACCTCCTGCCGCCTGATGCTCGTCCGGGAACAGCCAACCCAGATGGCGCGTTTCTCGCGCTCGTCGGACCTGAGCAGCATATGGGCAAGGCGTACCTAGCCTTGCAAGGGGCCCGGCGTTTTACCGTGCGGGTGTACTCGGAGCACAAGAAAACCAGCGAAGGCGTGTTCGATATGCCGTTGCGCGGCATCGTCCGGCTGGAGCGCTCTGAAGTGAATCGCTACTTCATGGACGAGATCGGGTCGATTTCGTTCGTACCTTACATAGGTGTGATTCTCGTTGTACCCCATGACTTCGGCCTGTTGCAGCGTTTCGATGCGCTGTCGCGCGGCGCCCTAGGCGACCACGCTGACATTCACGTCACGGCGGGGGAATACCTTCCGGAGGTCGTTCATCTCGCGCGCATCGATCGCAAGGCTTTGATCTCGGGGTGGGACATTCAAGGCTCGCTGGAAAATCTGGAGCAGCTGCACGCCGAAATTGAACAAAAATCTAAGTCCATAGGGCCGACCATCTTCGTCGACAACGCGATTCTTGTTCTGCTCAAGCGCATGGCGGAGATCTCACGACTCATCGGCTTGGCGACACTGCTGATCGCGATACCGCTGCTTGGCATAGCCTGGATGCTAGCCTCTAATCTGTCTTCGCTGCTCATTCTCAATGAGCGGCGAAAACTCGGTCTCATGCGCTTGCGCGGCATCCCAGGCAAGTTTCTCGGGCAGAGTCTGCTGGTTTCCATCGCGCTCGGCGGGCTCATCGGCGGACTAATCGGCCTTACCTTGGGAACCCTCATTCCGCTCTACGTATACGAAGACGGAGTCATCTCATGGAAGCTTTTGTCGCGCGTGCAAGGACCGCTCTCGATGGTTTTTTTTCTAGTTGTCGGTTTGATCCTCGCGCTGCTCATCAGCCGGCGCCTGGTGCGCTACGCGACCACGATCTCGCCGTTGGAAGCGTCACGCCGCGTGGCGCTGTCTGAGGCGAGCCAGGCGAGAGTGCAATTGGGAGTTTTACAACGGCTCGCTCTGGTGCTGGGTGCCTATAAGATCGGCGCCTGGTTACTCGATTTCAATCTATCGAAGCTTTTCCAGATCACCGAAGAAGACAGTGAATGGTGGATAGGATTGGCCCAAAGCGTTTCCTTCGTGGACCGCGCGTTGGACTTCGTAGCCTTGCCGTTATTTGTCTATGGGCTGGTGGCCCTGCTGGTTGCCCAGCGCAAGTTAATCGCCGTGCTGCTGAGCTCGGTAACTCATGTTGTGGGCGGCAAATTGCGCACGCTTTCACTGAAACACATGTCGCTGAAGCCCCACCGCATCTCCAGCTTCCTGCTCATTGTCGGCATGATGGCGAGCGTGAGTTTGTATCCGAGCATCGCGTCGAAATCTTTCGAAGACAAGGCGCTACGCGGCGCCACGGTTCAGGTGGGAAGCGAATTACATATCAGCCTCAATCCCACGGATTTCGTCACGGCGGAACAGTTAGAACAAGGGCTCGGCGCGCAGGTGCAAACAATCCGGATGGCGTTGAAGAAAAGACTGGCAGCCGTGAAACAACCGGACATCGTCTCAATGGACTACATGTTCGAAGCGATTCTGCCAGGCTTTTTCTTCCCCGGTTACGGTCTCA
Organism: Binatia bacterium; assembly: GCA_036555515.1. Lineage (GTDB taxonomy): Bacteria > Desulfobacterota > Binatia > UBA9968 > UBA9968 > DATACQ01. The sequence continues at coordinate 3,871 of DATBLC010000311.1, read as the reverse complement.
GCGGCGTGCCGCTCTATTTGTTGGACGATCCCGAGCGCTATCTTAAGACGGCAATCTTCGAGGAGAAGTTAGGTGTCACTGGAAAATTCAGCCAGGTGGTAGCGACGACGAAAGAAAAAAAGATTCTCGCGTCGCCGCCAGTGGCTGCTTTCTGGAATCTCTCCGCGGATGAGCCGGTGCTTTTGGGCGCCGATCTCAACAAGAAGCCGGTGTTAGTTCCGGCTGGTGGCATCGTTGGATTTCTGCCGGGCATGCCGCCGCGCAGTATCTCAGACCGACAAAGTTATGTGTCGGCACGCATCGATTATCTAAACCACCTTGCCAGCACCGACGCTTATCTCGCTGGAATGATGGACAACCCGATGACCGCGAATCTGAAAGTTCTGATCCCGCGTATCTTGTTGCTCGTCCGAACAAAGGCAAACGGTAATCCCGAAGAGATCGTCAAGAATCTCTCGCAAACGCTCAAGGCGCGCCCGTTGGAAGTACGCGAGCTCAAGCGCGAGTTGAAAAAAGTCGGCGGTGATATGTTTATCTTCCTGGCGCTGGAAAACATGCGCATCTATCTTGTCGGCGGCGTGCTGCTGGCGTTGATTGCGATTCTCGCCATCGCCTTGACGAATTATCTTGAAGATCGAAGGACGCTGGGGCTTCTCCGTGTGCGCGGCGTGTCGCCGTTTCAACTTTTCAGATTTTTCGCTTCGAGCCTGCTGGCGCCAGCGTTGCTCGGTCTAGTCGTAGGCTTGGCGGTCGCGCTGGTAGCGGGTTTCGGCGTCACCAATCTGATCTGGAGCTTACGTGAACTGAAATCCGTCGTGCACCTGCTGCCGACGCATCTAGTGCTTTCCGATTTGACGTTGTGGATAAGCCTGGGACTGCTGGCGGTCGTTGTGACGATCGCACTGCTGTTTAGTTTCTGGGTGTTCCGGCGATCGGCGCGGGCGAGTGTGGCGGAGGGGTAAAAAAGGCTGGAGTAGTGGAGTACCGGAGTGATGGAGTACTGGAGTAATGCCGAATTCAGGCCCTTAGATTTCATTAGTCCAATGGTTTTGTCACTGCGAAGGAGAGATTTCAAATGGGGGACGACGGTTTTTTCAAGAATCGTGGCGTCAATGTCAGAGTCTCGAGGCTGACAAAGTCTTACGAGACTTCCGCCGAGCAAGTGCGCGCGCTGAAGGGCGTCGATTGGCAAATTGGGCCGGGAGAAGCCGTCGCTCTGATGGGGCCATCGGGCTGTGGCAAGACGACGCTGCTGAATATTCTCGGCGGCGTGGATCATGCAACCGGCGGCGAACTCTTAGTCGGCGATCAGAAGGTGTCGTCGCTTACCGAGCGCGATTTGGAAAAATATCGCCTGCACAAGGTCGGGTTTGTTTTTCAGTTCTTTAACTTGATTCCTACGTTGACCGCGGTGGAGAATATGGAGCTACCGATGTTGATCGCCGATGTCGGACCGGCGGAGAGAAAAAGAAGAACGGAAGGTTTGCTTCAGATGGTCGGTCTTGCTGCCAAAGGATACAAACGGCCCGAAGAACTCAGTGGCGGCGAACAGCAGCGTGTGGCCGTCGCGTTATCGCTTGCCAACGATCCGTCGCTCATTCTCGCCGACGAGCCCACCGGCAACTTGGATACCGGCAATACTGAGACGATCACTGCTCTGTTCCTCTCGCTCGCGGAGAAATACGGCAAGACCGTGATCATGGCGAGCCATGATCCCAAAGCGGTGGAGAACTTTAAGAAGGTCTACAACATGCGCGACGGACATTTTGTCTGACGGATCGCCGGCGCCCATAAGTGAGACCTGTGATGAACTGTTGTTCTCACAACAATTTGTAATAAGACAGTCGGAAAGAGGAGGAATCGCCATGTCTTACGGGAGCTCATTACGGAGTCGTTACCTTAAAACAACGAGATCTATCCTATTTATGGTTCCGGCGTTGGCGATCGTCTTTGTCTTCGGGCCGGCCCCGGCTGATTCTCCCAGCGATCCGAAGCGCGTGGCGTTTGAGATAATTGATCGTAACGCTGACCAGATCGCTAACGTTAGCGACGTGCTCTATTATTTCGCTGAACCAGGGATGCAAGAACACGAGAGTTCGAAGTACGTGAAGGAAACCCTGGAACGTGCCGGCTTCGCCGTGGAATTGGGCGGTGCCGGCATGCCTACCAATGTGTGGGCCAAGTGGGGTTCTGGAAAACCGGTGATCGCCATCGCGACGGAAATGGATGCCCTGCCGGAAGGCTCGCAAACTCCCGGGAGTATTCCGCGTAAACCGCTCGTCGAGGGCGCGCCGGGTCATATGGAAGGCCACAACGTCATGGGAGCGGTGGGTGTCGGCGCGGCCTTCGCCGTGAAGAAGACGATGGAACAGTTCAAGATTCCGGGCACTATTGTTCTTTCCATCAGTCCCGCGGAATAAAGATATAATGGACAAGTACCGACCGGCGATGAGCAAGTTTTATCTGAATAAGCAGGCGAATTTTAAGTAACACTAAGATACAGCGCTGGTTTCAAAATAGCGCAAGACCAGATTCCTCGCTCTACTCGCAATGACACGACGGCCGAAAACGCACATCGTTGCCACGGGGTGTGAGAAGAACTGAACATCAATCAAGGGATCATACCTGCCCTCACGGGGCTATGAGCGACCGGGAGCTGCGCGAGCGGGTGAGCGAAAATTTCGCCTCTCGCGTGGCTTTACGTTTTGAAATCCGGGTAACCGGCCTTTGCCGCTTTTGCTTTGTAATCCGCGACTAATTCTTCGCGCGGTTTTTCATGTACCCAGACCGCTTCGGTGAAGCTCCAGAGCGTAAACGGATGCGCGCCGAGTGCATAGAGCTTGCCGTAATCTTTGGTGGCCAGCGCTTCGCGTTCTTCCGGCGTGAGTTTCAACTTTTGAGTCTTCTCCCATTTCTCTAAGAACGCGCGCGGATTCGCTGTGTATTCATCCTCCGCTGACTCGTTCATGTTGACATGGTGAATGAATTTGTTCATCAGGTACTTGCTCATATGGGCTCCGTGGTTTTCATAAGCGGTTTCCTTTACTTTGCGCCACCGTCCAGGGCCGTATATTTTACGAAGTCGCGCCAGGTACGGATTGCGGCGCCGATGGCAATAGTTTCAATGTCGGTGATCTCACTAATGACCTCGAAGGAGCTCACGCAATACCTTCAGGCATTGGAGCGCTTCTATTATTTCGTTGCTACGCTTTTACCAGTGTCCAAATGCCGATGCCGATAAACCCGATTCCCGCCACATATTGCAGTTCTTTCTCCCCAACGTACTGGGAGATGAGCGAGCCCGCGGCAACTCCGATCGCGGAGGTGACGACCAGCGCCAGCGCTGCGCCGATAAACACCGTCAGCTTACTGACGTCTTTGTCCGAGGCAAACAGCATCGTCGCCAATTGGGTTTTGTCGCCGAGTTCGGCGATGAAGACGGAAGCAAATACAGTAGACAAAACGTTCCAATTCATACGGCTTCCTTCGATGTAGCCGTTGCTACTTCGCTCGGCTCACGACCCGGAAATCGGAAACGGCCCTATATCCTTTGCGCCGCAACAATAAGGCGAATTCTCTGAGGTCTCCTCCACTCTCGGCCTGAACTCGACCTGCGGCTGCTAAATGATTCTCCGCGATGGCTGTCGCGCTATCTTCCTCCGTGAGATTATTAAGGAGTCCGCAATTGAGTACCAAACAGCGACCGAGGGGTGAGACCTGGAAAGCGCGGGCACAGGAGCGCAAAGGTTGTTTTCAGGCCCTGCCGGCGGGCATTTCCACCTATGGAGAGGACGGGGTGGTGGCCGGCAAGGCAGAGAACCATTGACCGCGATCGGAAGGGCTCGCCTCTCGGTCGCACACTGGCGACATA
>DATBLC010000310.1:0-1761 GCA_036555515.1 Binatia bacterium | reverse complement strand
CCGGGATATCCTTCCACGGATCGCACGTCGAGAACCACCTCGACGAGGTGGTCAAGGTAGGTTGCCCGCTATCCTTTCATTACGGGGACAAGGACCCAGTCGCCCCGATGGCAGCGATCGAACGTATCCAAGCGGCGTTCAACCGGCTCACGGACGCCAAGGTGTACGTCTATCCCGGCGCGGGTCACGGCTTCATGACCATGACGCCCGGCCGCGGCTATATGGAATCGGCGGCCCATCCCGCCTGGGCACGGTCGCTCGAGGTCCTCAAAAAACTTCAGGCATGATGCGGAGGTTGTTTTCGAAACTTGGCGGCGCGTTGATAGAATTGACTTTCTAAATCTCACCGGCCCGGAATTTTTCCTTTGTAGATCTCCGCTAAAAAACCGCTCTTTTCGATTTCGCGCAAGAGACTCATGTCCATGAAATCGGCTGGTTTGAAGGTCTTCGTCTTGGGGTCGGTTTCGCGGTCCAACTCCCCCTGGATCGCTTCATCGCTGGGGATGGGCAGCGGCTCGATTTCTTCATGCTGTTCATCGTACAGGAAACCAATCTGTTCGAGGGTGGCGCCGCGAAAGAATTTTTGCAACGCCCGCAGTGAACCTTCGCGGTTGGTGCGGAAGTAGTGAACGCCCTCGACATAGGCGCGCAGGAAGCGCGTCATCCCCTCCCGATCACGGGCCACGTAACGGCGGGTCGCATTGAGCGTCGCTCCCGTGCCGACTATCTTCAGTTCTTTGGCGGACCCCCCGGGTAGCCCCTTGGCCCGGCCTTGCTGGATGAGCAGCAGCGACGATTCGCCGCTGACTCCGGCGTCGACTTTTCCGGCAATGAGAGCCGAGGCTACTTGAGGCGTCCCTCCCATCTGTATGATGCTGACATCGGCGTCCGGCTTGAGGCCCGCTTTTTTCAACGCATCGCGAAAAAACGTGTCGCCTTGGGAGCCATATTGCGTCACTCCCACCGTCTTGCCCTTTAAATCCTGCAAGCGCTGAAGAGTGGAGTCCGGCCGAATCAAGACTCTTTGACTCGTAAAATTCGTCGTGCCGGCGACAATTACAGGATCGGTACCGCGCATGCGAGCGCGCAACACCGACGAGACTCCTCCGAGAGCGTAATCGATGTCACCGGCGATAAGCGTTTGAATCAAGCGCGGGCTGCCAGTTAATAGGATCACATCAGCATCAATGCCGTGCTTCGCAAATATGCGGGCTTCTTTCGCTATCCACGGTATTGACTGGGAAATGCCGGGAGCCACATAGGCAACCAACACTTTGCGACCAGTTTGTGCCAATGGTGGATCGTTCAGGAGCGCGATCACCGTTAAAGTGGTTGCGACAAATAAAAGCCGCTTGCCCCTTGGGTTTCTCATCGTTGGATCCCCTCCCGCGCCATGTGATTCGCCCGCCAGTTAACACGCGGGGCCAACTCTGTCAAACAAATATTGGTCTAGGGTCTCGCGTCTAGCGTCTAGAGTTGGCCCGGAAATCGACGGAACGCGCCGCGCGTGCTGTTCTACGAAGCAAGCCGGCTGATGAATCGATTCAAGAAATCTTAAGGGGTTCAAAACGTTTGGAACGATTTGAACGGCTGGAACGAATGGAACTCCGCTTAAGTTGTTTGACAGCCGGGACAACAACGAGCTATGCAGGGCAAGACATGCACGGAGGTGAGCTATGAAGCAAGCCGCTCCAACCGATAGCATTGCGCTCCTCGATCGCGACATGGCAGGAAAAAATCTCTCGGGCTATTGGAGTCTCG
>DATBLC010000309.1:0-6087 GCA_036555515.1 Binatia bacterium | reverse complement strand
ACGTTTCTGTTACAATCCCCATAGGCGACGGTCCTTAGCCTCTCCCAGCGCTTTAGTCCAACGGGTTTTAACCCGAATGCGCCTGATCTTCACTGTTATCACCGATCCCTCTGCGCTCGCATTCGAGTTAAAACCTATCCGTTCAGTTCAATCTCAGGCGCCGAATTTCGCCTTTTCCCCTGGACTAATCTGGTTCTGCTTCTGCCGTAAATAACACTTCTCGCAACTGCCAGATGTGTGACAGCCTCCAGCACGAGTTGGGCAATGAAGAAAGCTGCTGTCTTATCAATCCTGGTCGTTGCGATGCTGCTCGCTGTTGCGGTCATAGCCGAGGCGCAGCAGCCAGCGAAAATCCCCCGGATAGGATTTTTAAGTGCTACCACCCTTCCGTTATCTCAGATCGCACCGAGGCATTTCGGCAGGGACTGCGCGAGCTTGGATACGTGGAGAGGAAAAACATTGTCATTGAGTGGCGATATGCCGAGGGAAAACTCGATCGCCTCCCCGCGCTCGCGGCCGAGCTTGTGGGCCTGAAGGTAGACGTAATCGTTACGGGGGGTTCGGGGGCTACCCGGCCCGCCAAGCAAGCAACTGTTACGATTCCTATTGTGATGACTCAGGATAGTGACCCTGTTGCAAGTGGATTCGTTGCCAGTCTTGCGCGGCCGGGCGGGAACATAACTGGATTGTCAACCCTCGCCCCAGAGATAAGCGGAAAACTTCTGGAGCTTTTGAAGGAGATCCTTCCCCGGCGCTCCCGCGTGGCCGTCATCGGGGCTTCAACCAGCCAGGAATATGCGCACGAACTAAAAGAGATCGAACTCGCCGCAGGGGCGCTTGGAGTGAAGCTTCAACACGTCGACGTGCTGGCTCCCACGGATATCGAGCCCCCATTCCAAGCCGCCGCCAAAGCGCGCGCTGACGCGGTTCTCTGGGTGGTGTCCGCCCCCGTCGCCGCCAGAGCGCGAACACAAACACAGATTGTAGACCTCGCGGTAAAGAACCGGCTCCCGGCGATACACGAAAGCCGAACTGCTGTGGAAGCCGGCGCGCTTATGAGTTACGGCGTGAGTTTGAGCGACAGGGAACGGCGCGCCGCTGTCTACGTGGATAAAATTCTCAAAGGGGCCAAGCCCGTAAATTTGCCCATCGAGCAACCGAAGAAGTTCGAGTTCATCATCAATCTGAAAACGGCGAAGCAAATTGGTAGAAGTAGCAGCGTTTAAAGTTTTGGTTAGGGTGCATGTTATAACAACTTTTCCCGTCGCCATTCTCTGGGAAGTGAAGTAAGCATTAGAAGTGAATCCTCCTCCAAAGAATCTACCGCGTCTTCCAATCGAAGTTAAAGTTGTATTTACACTACCGCCAATGACAACATTAGCGGTAGAACTTCAGACCTCCTGACATGGTCTGCGAAGCTCAAGAAAATTTAGCATTTTCCGGACATAGGTGCGGACAATAAATTGTCCTCTTTTTTTAGTTGGCAATCGAAATCACCACAGACATCGTAGCAACGGATCATGACTGACAAGCTTCGCATCAGACAAACGGCTGAGGTTTTTACGAAAAATAGTGCGGACAATAAACTGTCCTCTTTTTTAATGCTTCGACTGTCGGGCATGCTGGGTAATCATGAAACCAGCCCCGCAGCAGAGGGAACTCTTACCCCGACCCACTCCGATACCCGGCACTGCCTTCGTGAACGATCGTGTATGTTTCCGCACAGAGGGGAACCAGCGTGTGATCTCCGTTCAGGGCATTGTATTTGCGCACTACTCCATCGAAGATCGTGTGGCCGAAGCATATGCCATGGTTATGCTTTTTGAATCGGGGTACGCGGATCAGAACGATATCGCGCGATGCTTTGGTTACTCCAGTCGAACCCTGCGCCGCTACCAGAGGCACCTCGAGTCTGATGGATTGGCCGCGCTGGCGCGTCCAAAGGGACGCCCTTCAGGCAGCTCTTCCGCATACAAGGAAGCCCACAAGCGGGACCAGATCATCCTTCGCCTCAAGGCCAAGGGCATGAGTAATCGTTGGATTGGCGGTCGGCTTGGCCTGGACGAGAAGCAAGTCCGCAGAAGTCTGCGCCGGCTTGGTTGGAGACCATCTCCCGAGCCCTATCTCCCGTTCCTCCTGGAAGCTGATTTGCAGACAGAGAGCGCCACAGTATCCGCCGACAAATCGAGTGGGACATCATCCTCGGTTGCGGAACAACCTCTACGCAACAGCACGCGACCTCGGCCCAATAAGGCTGAGAAAAGCCTCGACGCTGACCCGTTTGATCGGTCGACGGACCGCCTCCTGGCCGCAATGGGACTTCTTGATGATGCGCTGCCGGTGTTTGCTTCTTCGCCGAGTCTGCCGAGAGCAGGTGTCCTGTTGGCAGTTCCACCACTGGTTGCCAGCGGCCTGCTTTCCGTCGCTGAGAAGATCTACGGCAGCATCGGCCCCGCTTTCTACGGATTGCGCACGACTCTGGTGGCCTACATGCTGCTGGCGCTTCTGAGAATCCCTCGCCCCGAGGCGCTCAAGGAGCATGCACCCGGTGAACTGGGCCGCATCGTCGGACTGGATCGTATTCTTGAGGTCAAGACATTGCGCCGAAAACTCACGCGTCTGGCTTCCCTGAAAGGTAGCTACCCGCTCGGTCGCGAACTGGCCCGGCTGCGTATTGCCGAGCGCGGCAAAATGCTCGGCTTCCTCTACATCGATGGTCACGTCCGGGCTTACCACGGAAAACAGACGATTCCGAAAGCATACGTTACAAGGGTCCGGCTGGCCACCCCCGGTACGACCGACTATTGGGTCAATGACCAACGGGGCGATCCGCTCTTTGTTGTCACTGCCGAGGCCAACGCTGCTATGACCCGGATGTTGATCCCGGTGCTAACCGAAGTGAGCGAGATGCTCGGCTCTCGCCGGCGCGCCACGATTGTCTTTGATCGCGGCGGCTGGAGCCCCAAGCTCTTTCTGAAGCTGCTCGCCATGGGTTTCGATATTCTGACCTATCGGAAAGGTGGTACCCGTCTGATCGCCGAGAAAAGATTCATTGTGCGCAAAGCCAAGCTGGATGGGCGACGGGTGCAATACCTTCTACATGAGCAACCCGTACGGTTCCTGAAGGGGAAGCTTCGACTGCGTCAAGTGACCCGCCTGACCGAAACGGGCCATCAGACCCCGATCCTGACGAGCCGCTGGGACCTGCGCGACATTGTCGTTGCCTATCGCATGTTCGAGCGCTGGCGCCAGGAGAACTTCTTCAAATACATGCGCGAAGAGTTCCTCATCGATGCACTCATCGATTACCAGGTCGAGCCCGATGATCCGACCCGTTCCGTGCCCAACCCGGCACGGAAAGCGGTAGAGAAGGAACTCCGCGCCGCGCGCGCCAAACTCATGAAACTTAAGGAGACCTATGGTGCAACAGCGATCGATTTCATCGAGGAACCGAGTTCAACCATGAAAAGCTTTTCGGCCGCCGAAGAAAAGATCCGGAATGAAATAAGTGAGACCGTCGCGCGCATTGCTAGGATCGAGACCCGCCGAGACGCTCTGCCCATCCGCGTGTCGATCGCGGATCCTCAACAAGGCCAGGAGGTTGTCAAGTTGTCGACGGAGCGCAAGCATCTGACAAACGTTCTGAAAATGGTCGCCTACCAGATCGAGAGTGATCTCCTCGCTTTGATTCGCCCCCACTACAAACGGGTCGAAGATGAAGGACGCACTCTTGTTCAGATGGCACTACAAGATACTGCGGCGATCCAGCCTACAGAGGACGAACTGCGGATAACTCTTGCTCCGCTCAGCTCTTCTCATCGGTCCCGAGCTCTGGAGGCCCTTTGCGAAGCGCTCAACAAGACGAACACTGTATTCCCCGGAACCACCCTTCGGATGAATTATTCCGTCGGGGAGTCTCCCTGCTGAACGAAAAAGCGGACAGTTTATTACCAGACCGTGTCAGGAGTTCTGAAATTAGAGTGGCACTACCTAACGTTTTTACTAAATTTCCGTCGATGGCATACTCCCCAAACTATTATTCACTCGATAGGGAGAAGACCTATTATTTTATAAAAGGATTATCATAGATATTTATGGCGGAGAGAAACTATTTACATGCCGAAGGAATTGTGCCCCAGATTCGCCCTACTTCTTGGTTAATGACCCGTGTAGGGACGCATACCTTATCCCCTTTTCACTGACAAGGTAGATGGCGCGGCGGGAACAACACAAGTCAGGCTTGATGTAGTATCTGTATTAGTAGTTGTTTTCCATTGGGTAAAGGTTAGGTCCCCTACACCATACCTGAACAACGCGCTTCCTGACGTGACACAATAATTATTGGTGCCAGCGGTTATATTAGCAATCATTGTCGGGTTCTTTCCTGTGATAAAAACGTTTCCGGTGATTGTTTGAAATTTGTTGCCTGTCACAACGGCACCCGTCGTGGGTAAACACCCCACTCCGTTCCTGCAACCTGACTGTTGAGTGGTTTCATCGCTTCCGAAATTTATGCCGTGCGCGGCACCGATAATCTGGTTGCCGATAATCTGGCAACCATTGCACCAAAAAACCTGCAACCCCGTACCCACGGTTTGAATCAAGTTATTACGCGCAATGATGTTCACTGCCTCATAGTCGTTTACGTGGTTCGAGGAGCCTGCCGCCCCCATTGAGATAGCTTCGTTTGTTAAATTAGAAAACGTGTTGTCGCTTATCATGTTGTTCTGCGCGCCGAACTTGAATCCGACCCCCTTGACGCCGTTAGTAAACCTGTTGAACGATATCGTCCAATTCTGCGCCGTCGTGGCGTCAATCGCTTGCTCATAGCTCCCGTTGAACGTGTTGCCGTAGATCGTCACCGGGCCAACTGGCGTAGTGTTTTTCACAGAGTCACTATCCGCGTCGTAGGGACCCGCTAGGATGTTACATTGGAAAAAGGTGTTTGTTGCCCCGATCTGAGTGTTTCTGATCGCCGCGTTGTCGAAGCGCAATCCCTGAACAACCACACGATCACCGTAAATCTCCATTATCACTGCTGTTTTGTTCGGCGCTCCTGGTATGTTGCACTCCGGGATACCCAGACCGCAAGTTCCGTCGAGGGTCACGACTTCGTTGTTGTAGTTGGTAAGAACCACGAACTCATTTTCATTGGCTCCGTTGGCATTTATTATCAGGCCAGTCACCGGTTCTCCAACAAACAACTCCAAGGGTTGTATTATGTACGTCCCGGTTCGAACCTTGACCGTAACGTTTTTGGTGGGCGAGCTACCGCCTGCGGTTTTGTACAACTTCTCCCGCACCGGTATGGCGGTGAAGTCCTTAAACGGGCAGTTTGCCCCACCCTGGTTCGTTGGGTGCAGCCCGTTGCACGTGGTGTTGTGGGCTCCTGGCTCGTTGGTCGCAACGTAGTAAGTCACGGTGGTTGCGGGAGTGGCCGGGCACGTAGCCGCATAAGCGATGACCGCCGACAACAAAATGAAAACCGGTTGAAATATAACTCTAATCATGAAATCGATACCTCGTTGCTATAAGTAGAATATCGCCAAAAGTGTTGGTCGCTTTAACGCGGTAAAAATAAGTAGCCCCGAAAACACCCGTCTTATCAGTATAAGAGATCGTCCCTGGACCTACGGTTGCAAGCACCGCATAGGTTCCTCCTGCTCCAGCTTTCCTTTCTATGACAAACCCGTTCTCGTTCGCAAAATTGTCAACCCAACCCAACCCAAGACATTCACTGGCGTAGTCGAATTACATTCTACTGGTCTGACGATTCAGCCGAATGTGTTGGCGAGAGCGGATAAAGTGATCAAATGATCGAAGAAAACGATGCGGCGCTGCCACGATTGAACTGATTTCTCCGTCTAACAAATCCTGTAAGATTTGGCCGTTGCGTCGATGGACTAAACCGCTTCGCGGTAGGCCGGAGGGCCGGAGTCCTGCCAATGGCGATCTTCCTGCTTTAATTTCGCAGTTATCATTTCTCTGACATTGTGCCTCCGTGCAGTGATAGCCTCAGTGAAAATTTTCACTTAAGGAGGCTGTCATGGGAGCATTACGAGACCGGATGATCGAGGAGATGAAGCT
>DATBLC010000308.1:0-21822 GCA_036555515.1 Binatia bacterium | reverse complement strand
TTCCTCGGCTTGAAGGACACCTACAGCGAGAAGGATCTTGAAGATGCAATCCTTAGAGATTTGGAGCGTTTCATCCTTAGGGTTCGGCATCGGGTTTGCTTTTGTTGCACGTCCGAAGCGGATCACCGAAGAAGGGGAAAGGTGTGTTGCCTTTTTGCTATTCTGCACTCCGCTCCTACATATCTTCACTTGGCAAGTTCTTAATTGCGGGACTAATGGCGGGTTTGACGGTTCTGATATCTGGTCGCCGTCAGTGTTTGCGCGTGCCATCCCTGCTCAATCCGTGACAGAAATACCGCGGCAAACAGTATCCCCCAACAATGGAGTGCGAAAAGTGGGATAACAGTGTTACCAGATCTCGTCGGATTTTCCCGTCGGCTCCCTCCCTATCCCCGAAAACAGCTCGAAAACGCTAGTTGCAGGGGTGCTCTGCTGTCTACCCAAGATGAGATCGTCGTTTATAGGGCTAATACGGAAGCCAACCTTAAAAGGGTAAAGGGAACGTAGATCCGAAATGTCCGTCACATCGTGACGACCAAACGAGTTCAGCGCGCCGACCTGACCTAGGCCGCGTTTCGCTCCATTCTGCGATCGCCTGCTTCCGGTTACCGTCCCGGCAACCGCGCTTGTTAAACAACGGACGCGTCGTACCTACGTCCCTTAGTTCGTTTTACATTCTTCGCTGGTCGAAGTTTCCTTCGCGAGAAATCCGGTCTTCCGTTTCTTCGATTCCGGACCAGAGCAAGGACCTGTTTATATTCGGGTGATTCGGCCCATCAAGTTGCTTGACATCAAACCAGAAAAAATCTATACGCTGCCTCACCAGGGTTTCATGCCGGTTCGAGCCAAAACCCAATAGTCGGGAATATTGCTTATGCCGAAACTATTCACGATGTTGGCTGTCGCCGCGTTCGCGCTCTTAAGCATTGCAAAATTTAGCTGGGCGCAGTCCGAGTGGAATGAAATCGTTGAAGCGGCCAAACGCGAGGGCACCGTTGTCGTGGTTGGGCCGCAAGGAAGCGAAACTCGCGGAGCTCTGACCCTGGGATTTCAGAGGAAATATCCGGAGATCAAAGTGGAACATAGCTCTGCCGCAGGCGCCCAGCTGCCGCCCAAGCTGCTCGCCGAACAGAAAGCCGAACGCTATTCCGTCGACGTGCTTGTCCAGGGTACGACGACAGTGATCAGCGGCCTGATGCCGGCCAAGGCGGTGGTCCCGATCCTGCCGTACCTCGTTGGCCCCAACAGCCGCGACTCTGCCGCATGGTTTAACAAAAAATTCAGTTTCGCCGACGAGGCGGGGCAGTTTAACCTGGTGATGAGCGTCTATATTCTGCCGCCTTTCGTTTACAATCCGACGCTGATCGCGGCCAACGAAGTCAAGGCGTGGAAAGACTTGCTCCAGCCAAAGTGGAAGGGCAAATTGGTGATGCGCGATCCGCGCTTGGCCGGTGGCGGGCTCGCAATCGCGACATTCTGGTACGCGAGCCCGAAGTTGGGCAAGGAGTTTGTGAAACAAATGTTTAGCTCACAGGATATCGCGCTAAGTCGCGATGACCGTCAACTCCTCGACTTCGTCGGTCAGAGCAAATATCCCATCGCCATCGGACCGAGCGAGGTCTTGGCGAAAGAGTGGATCGGCAAGGGGTTGCCGGTACGGCAAATGAATCCTGAAGCTCTGCAAGAGGGCGCCTTGACCACGGCGGGGAACGGTGCTCTTTCCATAGCCAAAAATCCGCCGCATCCGAACGCCGCAAAAGTGTATCTCGATTATCTTCTTTCTAAACAGGGTCAGACGGAGTGGAGCAGAGCTATCGGTTTCGCCAGTTTGAGACAAGATGTGCCGCGAGACCACGTGGCTAAACATCTGATTCCCAAAGAAGGAATGCAGTACCTGGACAGCCATCTGGAGCGCTACGTTAACTTGAGGAACGAAGTGGTTGCGTTTCTTAACACCTCTCTTCCGCGTTAGCTGACTAGCCCGGATTATTTACAGTAAACTGGGTCTAACAACGCAAGTCCAAATCGTCTGTCAACTGGCGATCAACATCTACAAACCCCCGACCAGTCAATAGGACGTGAGATACTGGAGCAGCGACTTTGCATTCACAGCGCCGAGCCTAACTTGACCATTCCGCCGGACGAAGATATATCTTGGTAAATTTCAAGGTTCCTAGACTTGGTTGATCGGAGATATCGTTGCTGAAAAGCCACACAACTCTGAAAGTGAAACTTTGCGCAGTCGCGGTTCTCGTGCTGGCCGTCATCCCAACCAGCAGTGGGGCGGACTGGCGCGACGACTGGAATGAGGTGCATAAGGCTGCCAAGAAAGAAGGCAGGGTGGCAGTGATCACCGACGTTACTGCCGCCATACGTGACGCGCTAACGCTGCCCTTTCAGGAGAAATACGGCATTACTGTAGAGCTATTCGGTGCGTTAGGCCGCGAGGTGCCGCCTCGGATTGCGGCCGAACGAAAGGCTGGCCGTTATCTTTGGGATGTCTTCGTCCACGGGACCACGACGGGGCTCGAGTCGATGATTCCCATGGGCGCATTCGATCCTCTGGAACCCGCTTTCATCATGCCTGATGTGAAAGATCCAAAGTCCTGGCGCGGCGGCATGGAATTTCTTGACCCGAACAAGATGCTCATGACCATGACTCCGTTCCAGCGGGGCACCATTTTCTACAATCCGAGGCTGGTGAACCCGAAGGAGTTCAGGTCCCACAAAGACCTTCTCGATCCCAAGTGGAAGGGAAAGCTGATCCTCGATGATCCGCGCAGGGCGGGACCAGGGCAGGCGACTTTTACTTTTTTCTATCTGCATCCGGATCTGGGTCCGGATTTTGTTCGCGCCTTGGGCAAGCAACAGATTACCATCATGAAGGATTTCGCCCAGGAGGTAGACGCCATTGGTCAAGGCCGATATCCAGTGCTGATCGGAACGGCCGACTTCGTAGCGATCGCGCGGGCGAAACAGGGGGTGCCCATCGCCATCGTGGACCCTAGGCAATTAAAAGAGGGGACCGATGTTAGCCCGGCGAATGGTGCGCTGGCGTTATTCAACAAAGCCCCCCATCCCAATGCCGCCAAGATCTATATCAATTGGCTGTTAAGCAAAGAAGGACAAACCGTCTTTGCGCGCGCCAGTGGCTACGTGAGCGGTCGCGCCGACGTGCCCAGCGACCATACCGAGCCTTGGCGCGTCCCGCAGCCGGGAGCAATCAAAACTTATACCAAGGCAGCGATGCAAGTGAAGGACAATCTGATGCCATTGCTAACCGAGGTGTTTGGCGCCTCATGAGTCAGACATTTCTCGAAGTAAGGAATCTTGTCAAAATATTTGGCAAGCTCACCGCCGTCGATAACGTCTCGTTTAAAGTCGAGCAAGGCGAAGTCGTAACGCTACTCGGGCCGAGCGGCTGCGGTAAGACAACGACGCTGCGCATGGTCGCGGGCTTCGAAAAGCCCAACGCCGGAGAGGTCGAGATCGCGGGCCGCGTGGTGGTCGCCACGAATCGGCGCATCAATGTGCCGCCGGAAAGACGGGACATCGGTATGGTGTTTCAGTCCTACGCGATCTGGCCGCACATGACGGTTTTTGAAAACGTCGCGTTTCCGCTCAACGTGCGCCGCGCCAATCGCCAGGAAATCAAGCGGCGCGTGGAAGAAACGCTCGAGCTGGTTGGCTTGGCGAATTTCTCGGATCGTCCGGCAATTCTCTTGAGCGGCGGCCAACAGCAAAGGGTGTCGTTGGCGCGCGCGTTGGTTTATTCTCCGAGTATTCTTCTGCTGGACGAGCCGCTCAGCAATTTAGACGCCAAGCTGCGCGAACAGATGCGTATCGAGCTCAAGCGGCTGCAACAGCAACTCGGATTCACCGTGCTCTTCGTGACCCATGACCAGATCGAGGCCATGTCGCTTTCGACTCGGCTGGCGCTCATGCATCAAGGGCGCATCGAGCAGATCGGCGCGCCGAAAGAAGTTTACGAACATCCGCAAACCCCTTTCGTCGAGGATTTTTTAGGGCGCATTTTGCGCTTCACGGGAACCATCGTCGAACGGCAAGGGAATTTTCAGGTTGTGGAATTTGACGGAGTCAAAAACGTTCGCGTGCGCATTCCTGAAGTTGCCGACGCCGCCGGCATCGGCATGAAGGTTCTGGTCGCGATTCGACCGGAAGACGTGAAGTTTGAAAGGGACGGAGCGGGCGCGCAGTGCAACGTTATTCCATGCGATGTTGAGAGCGTCATTCATCTCGGCAGGGAATACGAACTGCTACTGCGCGTCGGCGAGCGCTTTTGCACGCTCACGGTGCCGCGCGAACGCGAGATCAAACTCGGCGGCGCGGTGGGGCTGTACTTGCCGACGGAACACTTGCGGGTCTGGGCGGCTGATTCGGAATTTCCGAAAAGCGAAATCGAGCCGGTCCCTTAGGTAAGCTTCTTTCGAGAAAATCTCTAGCCGGCTGCTGAAACAGACTCATATGCTTCGTTGCGCTCAATCGGCTCGCAAAAATCGTGCTCGTTTCTCGTGCTCGTGCTCGGACGAACACGGACCACGAACACGAATCACGATAACTGCGCGCCTCGCCTCTGAGATCTTTTTGAGCAGCCTGCAATCAGGGTTTTTCAGCAACCTGCTGAATCACAGACGGAGCGCCCATTAATAGCGAGTTAGGATCATGGCCAAAACGACAACCGCCGACGCACTGTCACAGCCCAGATGGCTGGCGCTTGAACCAGCGACGATTTGTATCGCGGTGCTCTTCGCGGTGGTCGCCTTTCTGGTCCTGACGCCGCTCTTGTTACTGCTGGTGGGCAGCTTTCAACTTGCCCGGCCCGGCGAAGCTCCCGTCTATGGTCTCAGCGGTTGGAGCCGCGCTTTTAGCGACCCTTCGATCCTCGAAGCGTTGTGGAACACGGTGTCCCTCGCCGTCGTGCGCCAGTCGATCGCGTTGGTCATCGGTGTGCTGCTCGCATGGCTCATTGCGCGCACCGATCTGCCGTGGAGAAAGGCCCTGGAGTTTGTGTTCTGGATTTCGTTCTTTCTGCCGCCGTTGCCCGTGACGCTGGGCTGGATTTTACTTCTCGACGGCAAGTTCGGTTTGCTCAACCAATGGCTGCAAACGCTGCCGTTTGTTGGCGGACCGATTTTCAATGTCTACTCCTATTGGGGCATCGTCTGGGTGCATATGACGACCTCCCTCGGGGTGAAAGTGCTGCTGTTGGCGCCGGCGTTTCGCAATCTCGATGCGAGCCTCGAAGAGAGCGCGCGCAGTTGCGGCGCGAATCCGGTGGTGACCTTGATTCGCATTGTGATCCCGCTCATGATGCCGGCGATTTTGGTGTCCACCGTATTGGGGCTGATCCGCTCCATGGAAGCGTTTGAGATCGAACTGTTGTTGGGCGTTCCGATCGGACTGTTCGTCTATTCAACGAAGATCCGCGATCTTGTCGCCTATGAACCGCCGGAGTATGCCCCGGCGACGGCCCTCGGAAGTATCTTTCTGATTCTTCTTCTGGTCATGGTCGCGCTGCAGCGCAGCTATCTGGGTCAGCGTCTTTATCGCACGGTGACAGGGCGCGGATTTAGCACGAATCCAACCAGTTTGGGCCGCTGGCGCTGGCCAA
Source organism: Binatia bacterium (assembly GCA_036555515.1). Taxonomy (GTDB): domain Bacteria; phylum Desulfobacterota; class Binatia; order UBA9968; family UBA9968; genus DATACQ01. The sequence goes on along the minus strand of DATBLC010000308.1, from coordinate 16,190 downwards.
TATTTTCGGTTGTCGCTTTGATCGCGTTCTCGGTGACAGTTGTGCCTCTGCTGGTGCTCCTGATGGGCACGTTCATGCGCGCCTTCGGCTACTTTAACATCCCCAACCCTTGGACCTTTGAGAATTGGAGCCGGGTTCTTGCCGATCCGAGCCTGATCAAATCCCTGTGGAACACGCTCATCGTGGGACTGGGGACAGCGCTCACGGGCGCGGTTTTCTACGCGCTCATCGCCTATGTGGTCGTGCGAAGGCAGTTCAAGGGAAAAGCGGTTTTGGACTTTATCTCGTGGCTGCCCTGGGCGATTCCGGGGATCCTCATGGGGCTAGCGCTTCTGTGGACGGTTTTCGAAACCAGGGTTCTCCTGTTCCTGTACGGCTCGGTTTATCTTTTGATCATCGCTTTGTTCATCAAGAGCATGCCTTTCGGCGTGCAAATCGCCAAGAGCGTGCTTGTGCAGCTGGGGCCTGAACTGGAAGAGGCCGCCAGAATATCCGGCGGTTCTTGGCTGCAATGCTATCGCCGAGTTCTAATCCCGCTTCTTACACCGACTTTGATTGTCGTCGGGCTGCTCGGTTTTATTTCGGCTGCGCGCGATATCAGCACCGTGGTTCTCCTGGGCTCCAGTCAATCACGCACGATGGCCTTGCTCGCGCTGGATTATGCTTTTGGCGGACAATTCGAACGCGGCGCTGTGGTCGCGTTTCTCACCTCTCTCGTCGTCATCATCATCGCTTTGATCGCTCATGTAATCGGCGGCAGGGTCGGCATCGGCAGTCACCGCTAGGTTGGATTTTTTAATTTCCGTAGAGGATCACCAATGACAACTGTAAGCGTCACCGACTTGAGGAGTTATTTAGAAGTATTGGAGCAGGCCGGTGAGCTTTCGCGGGTCCGCGTTCCGGTCAGTTTGCAGCAGGAAATCGGCGCCATCTGCTTGCGCAACTTGCGCAACAGCGGCCCCGGCCTGTTATTCGAACGGCCAGGCGATCGCACGATGCCTCTGGCCGTTGACCTCTTGGCGTCGCGCCGGCGTTACGCGTTAGCGCTCGGTATCGAAGCGGATCAACTGGCGGTGGAGTGGAACCGGCGCACCAGCAAGCCGCTCGGGCCGGTGATTGTCGAGCGCGGCTCGTGCCAGCAAAACGTAATGGTCGGTAAAGACGTGGATCTATCCAAACTTCCCGCTCCGATCTGGAACGAGCTCGACGGGGGACCGTTTTTGACATTGTCATGCCATATCACTAAGGACCCGGTGACGAAGGGTCGAAACGTCGGACTGTATCGAAATCAGGTTCACGATGGAAATACGCTGGGCATTCTTGCGGCTCCGTACACGCATCTCAATCTCCAGCGCAACAAAGCTCCGAACGAGCCGTTTCCGGTGGCTCTCGTGCTCGGGCCAGATCCAACCGTAGTCATGACCGCTCCGGCACCGATTCCGTTTGGCACAGACGAGTTGGCGATTGCCGGCGCGCTGCGTGGCAAGCCGCTGGAGCTTGTGCCGTGCAAAACGATTCCACTGGAAGTGCCCGCCATGGCTGAAATCGTGATCGAAGGTGAGATCCGGCCTGGCGAACTGCGAGAAGAAGGTCCCTTTGGCGAGTTTACAGGTCACTACGGCGGCCACAAAGCGCCGCGCCCGGTCATCCACGTCACGGCGATTACTCATCGAAACGATCCGATTCTCCAGGCCACCTACGAAGGAATGCAACCGAACGAATCGGGTTTTTTGACCGCTGTGCCGCGGGAAGCGGAAATAATCCGGCAAGTGGCTCTGCCGGGAATAAAAAAAGTCAATGTGACCGTGCCGGCCGGGGGCGCCTTACACGCGGTGGTAGCCGTGGAAAAACCGTACGAGGGATTTGGCAAGTACGTGGGGCTTGCGGTGCTCGGCACCGTCGCCGGGCGTTACATCAAGCAAGTCATCATCGTCGATGCTGACATCGATCCCTTCGATCCGATTCAAGTCGAGTGGGCGGTTTCCACGCGGGTGCAGGCCAATCGCGATATCGAGATTCTAAAACAGCTCACGGGAATCATTCTTGATCCCTCTTTGCCCAAGGAAGAGCAATGGAGCACGTCACGCACGTCGAAAATGATCATTGACGCTACCCGCTACGACGCCAAAAATTTTCCGCCTGTCTGTTCGCCGGCAAGCGACGCGATGGCCAAGGTGGAAAAGCAATGGGAGCGCTACGGCATTGCGCTGGACGGTAAGAAAAGTTGAAGGGGGCGGAGGCGATGTATTGGCTGTTGCTGATCGCTCTTCAACTCTTATTACCGATCGACGGTTGGAGCGCGTGGCAGGAGGATTGGGCGGCGCTGCAAAAGGCCGCTAAGCAGGAAGGCAAGCTCGTGCTGATCGGCCCCGCGGGATCCGATCGCCGCGACTCTCTGGTGCTCCCCTTCCAGCAAAAGTTCGGCGTCTCGGTGGAGTATCTGCCTGACCCGGCGCCACTGATTCCGACGCGGGTTGCGACGGAGCGTCAAGCCGGCAGATACCTGCTCGACGTGGTTATTGCCGGCGCGCTGGAAGACATCCTGCTGCCGCTGAAAGTTTTGGAACCGATGGAGCAGTTTTTCGTGCTGCCGGAAATCACTAACCCGAAAAACTGGCGTGGTGGCGCCATCGAATATATCGACTCGGACCGCACGATTCTCATCATGACGCCGTTTCAACGCGGTGTGCTTTTCGTAAACACGCAGATGGCCGCGGCGGGTCAGTTTAAATCCTACAAAGATCTTCTCGATGCCAAATGGACGGGCAAGATTATCATCGACGATCCGCGCAAACCGGGCCCCGGTCAAGCGACGTTTAGTTTTTTTTACTTTCATCCGGAACTAGGAGCGGATTTCATCCGCGCCTTGGCGAATCAGAAACTTAATATCTTCAAGGATTACGCTCAACAGGTCGACTTTCTCGGGCGCGGCAAATATCCGCTGGGGGTGGGACTGTCGGACAGTCTCGTGGAGCAGAGGGCCAAGCAAGGCATACCGTTAGCCATTGTCGACCCGCGCCAGCTGCGCGAAGGCGCCGATGTGAGTCCAGCCAGCGGCGGGGTCGGCGTGTTTAACCGCGCGCCCCATCCCAACGCGGCGAAACTGTACATCAACTGGCTGCTGTCAAAAGAAGGCCAAACCAGTTTTGCCCGCGGCGCGGGATACATCAGCAGCCGGCTCGACGTTACCACGGACCATGCCGCGCCGTGGCGAGTCCCGCACCCCGGCGCCATTAAGACTTACGGAATCGAAGCGCGCAACAATACGCGCAACAAGGTAACGCCCCTGCTATACGAAGTCTTGGGGCGCTAGCGCATATTTTTGATGACTGTGATGCAAATCGTGGATAAATCCATCCTTACTATTAGGGGCATTTTGATACCAGTTCAGAGTTCCGGGGAAACCTGGAACGTTGAACCCGGATTCCGCAGTTAGACTGAGGAGCGGCGAGCGAGGTGGAACCCTGGAGTAGCGAAGGCGTCCAACTGTAAAATTTCAAAGTCATTTTGCGCTTTTGCACTTCGTCGTTACGAGCTTTAACGTTCCGTCGAAGCACCGTTGCTCGATGTCTACTCAAAGGCAGAAACCTATCGACTTCGCTACGGAAGGGTTGCGCCTCGCGCTTCCTATCGAGCGCAACTGCGGAATCTGGGTTGAACTGAAGAAATCTGGCTTCATCTCGTGGCTTATTATGTGCAGCGATTTTCTCCGCCGGTGAATGACGCGAGCTAGAGGTAGCGATGCAAGATTTTCCTCCAGTAGAGGACTTACGTAGTTTCCTCGACAGACTTCGGGACGCGGGCGAGCTCGCCAGGGTACAAACTCCTGTCTCGCTCGAGCAGGAAGTCGGAGCCATCTGCTTCCGCAACTTGCGTAACAAAGGCCCCGGCCTACTGTTTGAACACCTCGGCGATCAGAGTATTGTTCTGGCAGTGGACTTGCTCGCGTCGCGCCGTCGCTACGCGCTGGCTTTAGGTGTAGAATCGGCTGAGTTGGCCGCCGAGTGGAATCGCCGCACGGCGAAGCCTCTTGCTCCCACAATCGTTGAGCGTGGCATCTGTCAGCAGAATGTGTCGGCGGGCGAGCAAGTGGATCTCACGAAACTTCCCGTGCCAGTCTGGAACCAGCTGGACGGCGGTCCATATCTCACGTTGTCTTGCCATATCTCAAAAGATCCGGAAACTCAGGCGCGAAACGTTGGTGTCTATCGCAACCAAGTCTTTGACCGAAACACTCTGGGCATTCTGGTGGAGCCTTACGGGCATCTCCGGCACCAGTGGAGCAAGCGGCCCGGCGAACCGTTGCCGGTCGCCATCGTGCTCGGCTCCGACCCGGTCGTGCCAATCGCCGCGGTGGCGCCGGTTCCTTACGGTAGAGACGAGCTCGCCGTTGCCGGCGCACTTCGAGGTAAATCATTGGAGCTAGTGCGTTGCATCACGATTCCGCTGGAGGTACCCGCTTCCGCCGAAATCGTGATCGAAGGCGAATTATTGCCTAACGTGTTGAGGGAAGAAGGACCGTTTGGCGAGTTTACGGGTTATTACGGAGGACACCGCGGAAATCGCCCCACCATCCGGGTTAAAGCGATCACGCATCGGGATTATCCGATCCTGCACGCTATTTACGAAGGCCGCCCGCAGTCAGGGTCCTACGCCATCGTGGCGGTGCCGCGGGAAGCGGAACTTTTGCGCCAGATAACGCTCCCCGGCGTCAAGCGCGCGCATATGTCCCCCGGCGGCGGCGGCGCGCTGCATGCCGTCGTTTCCGTCGACAAACCTTACGAAGGTTTCGGCAAGTATGTCGGCCTGGCTGTTTTGGGCACCACCGCCGGCCGCGGCATCAAGCAAGTGATTGTCGTAGATGACGATGTCGATCCGGCTGATCCAACCCAGGTGGAATGGGCTGTGGCGACCCGCGTTCAACCCCATCGAGATATTGAAATTCTGAGCGAGCTCCCTGGGATCATCCTTGATCCGTCACTAGAGCGCGGCGACGGCCGGCCGCCGCTGACCTCCAAGATGATCATCGACGCGACGCGCTACGACGCCAAGACTTTCGCGCCGGTCTGTTTGCCCTCGGCTGATGTCATGGCGAAGGTGGAGCGAGAGTGGTCACGCTACGGGATTGTTTCACGGTAACCGAGGATTTTTTCCAACGCGCCATATTACATCGGCTGCTTCAAGAATCGGTTCCGCTTCAGCTATGTGGGCGGCCCATGTAATCGCCATTGCCCGAAGACGTGAACGAAGCCTTGGACTGGATAGACAAAAGGGATCCTGGAGACCTCCACGTCTGGCCCATGTTGCGCGTCGATTAGCCGCGGAGCTGTCTCTTTAGCGCACGACCAGCGCTGTCCTTCCCGAAGACTGTGTCGCAATGTCATTCTGAGCCGCGGGCGAAGAATCTGTGTTGTGTAACGTCCTGAATGCATTAGATTCTTCATTTCGTTCAGAATGACAAACGCGGCATTTTTGTCATTGCGGCACAGCCTCCACGCGGGCAAGAATTAACTTTCAAGGTTCGATGCCGCCTGAACTCACGGCGCGTCCTTTTGGGTGCACCAGGGAACCATGGAGCCCATGCGACAAGTAGCGCCAGCTTTGTGAAGGCATGTTTCGAAGAACTCGTGAATCTTTGGATCCTCGTCTTCGTACTCGATCTGCGTGCCGCCGTCTTTGACGCTGACCTCGATTGGTTTGTCGTCGCCGAGTGCGACAAAGTTGTAACGCCAGCTATTCCAGCGTAGCGCCAGATAACGAGCGGGATCGGCGCCGGAATTGAAGTGCTGATGAAACCACTGCGAGGGCGGAACCACCACGCTCCCCGGTTTCCACTCCACCCGGGTCACTTCTCCGTGTTCGGGCCAGAGCAGGGAAAACCCTTGTCCACTTAGAATCGTCACATGAGCGCCGGGGCCATGGCGATGGGCTTTTTTGTAGCGACCAACCGGAAATTCGGAAATATGTGAGCCCATGACGTTGCCCGCCAGGTCGAAGTTGACATGTCTTCCGCCGGCGCCGCGTTCATTCCATACTTGGAGCGGCATGTCCCATGTGTTCGGCACGAAGTTCACCGACATCTTGAGTCCCCAGACCTGTCCCTTGCTGGTGAAATAATCTTCCTCTTCCGGCGGAAAACGGTCGGCAAAAATGAATTCGTTGGCGAAAATGAAATCGAGATTGTGGAACAGGTTCATCATGAAAGGCGCGCTGGTTACGGCAAAAAATCTGACCGAGGCGTTTCCCTGCCCATTGAAGTGTTGGTACTCCGCGTTCAAAGGAATCGCGAACAGGCTTCCAGGATGCCACTCGAAAGTCTGCTTCTTGCCATTTTTTTGCCATACTGAAGTGGCTCCATGTCCGTCGAGAATATAGACCATTTCTTCATAAAGGTGTTTTTGCGGTTTCAACTTTGTCCCTGGCGGGATTTCGCAGACATAACCGTCGTTGGTTCCGCCGGCGCCTTCAAGATTGATAAACGCCCCCAACCCGCCTTTATGTTCCCATGGCGCAACTTCCACTTTGCGTAGGTCCTCGATAAAGAAGCCCGTGTTGATTGGGATTTTCTGTGACTGCTGCCAGGTGCGGTAGGTATCGACTCGTTCGTCGCTGTTGTATTTCATCGAAACTTTAGCTCCTTTCTAAAAAGTTTGATAATGGCGTTTAATTTTTCTCGTTGCCTCGACGGCTAGCGTAAAGCCGGATGAGCCATGCCGTTTATGGGGTTTTCAAGAGTTTGTTGACATAGGCCCGCATTACCATGCGCTCGATTTCTCGAATGCTTTTTACCGCCCCAGTGGTGTGGATGATGTCCAGTATGGGTTGTAGTTCACTCTCCGCAAGCCGCTGGAGTGTGCCTTTGTCGCGCGCGATCTGCTCCAAAACCGCCGCCGCCGGCACCTCGAACTCGTAATTGAGAAAACGGTCCGCGATCGCTTCATCGACCAAGTCGATTCTATTTGTCGTCAAGATGGCGGCCGTATGGGCGGTATCGAGATCGTCGATACTGTGGAAAAAGATCGAGTTTTGGCTGAAGTGCCATTCTTTCGCGCCAGCCGAGTTGCGGGTTAAAAAAAGTGATTCGACGTCATCGAACAAAATAACCGTGCGTCGCTTGGGATCATCGTCATGCCGATGATGGCCGCTACTGTGGCCATCCCGTGCATACTTGAAAATTTCGCGGATTTGCTCCTCGGTATCGCCGTACCGCCCGCGCGCGATGTCCGCGCCATCGATCAGGATCATCACCACTTCATCGAGTTGGCGCTGGGCCGCCCCATAATCGCCAAACATGCGGCACAGTTCGTATGTCATCCTTTTGGCCATCGCGGTCTTGCCGACGCCGACGCCGCCATGAAAGAGAAAGCCTTTCAAGGCGCTCCGCTCCACGTGCTCCTTCCACTGATAGCGAACCAGTTTCGTGAGCTCCCGCAGAATCTCCCGATAACGGGAGCCGATTAACTCGCGCTCGACACGGCCCAGACCATCGGCGGCTTCGCCCGCGGCGAACGGTCCGAACTCGTCGCGCAGGCGCTCAAACGTGTATAGGTCGACGTCGCTGTCACGCATCTAGAATCCCGACTCGAGCAAAATGCCCGGTCATTTTTTGTTGCCTTCGTGATCAGGCGCCGGCTCGATTTGTTCCAGCTCGGCCCCTCGGTCAACGCCCAAAATGTCCACCAGGTTCAAGTCCGCCGAAACGAACCGGACCCGACGACGAGGGTCCGCATTGACATGTTGCACTACGACACCGTTCGCGCGAATCGGGATATTGACGAGATCTTCCGCTTGCCAGTCGTGGCGCACGCCATCGAGAAGAGTGTAACCTTTGCCTTCCAGTATGAACAACACGGACCCCCCGGGTGTTTTCTGCGCGCCGCTTCGGCCTCCCGGAGGAATTTCCTGCTCGAACACAATCATTGATCGGATCGACGTACTGTTGAGGGCAGGGTGCAAAAACCATTTCATTTTGCCCTGGCGGTTGTTTTCCCAGGGAAGGTCGCGGCCCTTGATGAGCCAAGCGCCTTTACGCTGGTGCTCGCGCTGGCGATCGCGCAATTGATATAGCCATTCGAGCAAGTTTTCGGCTCTGTCGGCATAAGCGGCGCCAAGATTTTCTTCGGTTGAGCGGATCTTATTCATCGACCACTCCGCGCGCTGTTTTTAGATTTGAAATCCGGATGGTTTTCGAGTTGCACCATTTCGCTGGCACCCCATTCAAATAGCGCCCCGCTGATGAAAGCGATCCACTTGGCCGGCTTGTCGTCATAGCGGTTGTAATGCTTATGTTCGACGCCTCCGGGCTTCAATGGCAAGAGTAACAGGTCGCCGGCCTCCCAATCATGCCGCTCGCCGTCGACTTCGGACCAGCCCTCGCCCTCGATGATGTAGATGACGAGGCCACCCTGGTGGCGGTGTTTCCCGGAGTGCACCTTGATATCTTGAACGAAAATATTCCAGTCGTCCAAGACAGTCTCGGGAGTCTCGCCGCTGTAGCGCGACGGCCACATGTAGTGCTTCACCAATGCCTGGCGGCACATGACCCAGGGACAATCTTCCCCACGGATGACGACCTGGCCGGTAAAAGAGCGCTCGCGCTCGGCCCGTTGGTGCGCAATAATTTCCTCATAGTTATCCCGCTCACGCGTACGCTCTCGGCTGCGCGTTGTCATAGCTTACCTTCCTTTTACAATGAATGAATGCGCGTTTTTCGATTTATCCGCGCCGGATTCCGCCGCCTTGCCCGAGCTTTTAAACGGCTCGCGCGCGGAATAAAATTCTTCGACCAATGAACCTAGTCGAACGTTCTCGTTCAGTGAATCAAAGACGCACACCACTGCAAGGTAGCTAACCTCTAGCGTATGGTCAAGCCGTTGACTCATCCTCACCGGTTATTGAGCCCGTTAATGCTCTGTCTGTCCGCCAAGCGGCACCCTCTTAGACCCGGGTTGACACGCTGAGTCGAAGACCATTATATAAGGTCGAGCTTCGAGCTATTGACCGAAGAGGAGGTGCTTGTGATGAAACTCCGTGCCGTTTTGATGATGGAAATTGTCGCGATGATGACACTCCTTGGCGTCAACTCGGCGAGCGTCGCGGCCGAATGGGAAAACACCCTCGCCGCCGCAAGAAAAGAAGGCAAGGTGTCGGTGATTACGGACGTGACCGCTACCTTGCGCGATGCCCTCACGCTGGATTTTCAGAAGAAGTACGGTATCTCCGTCGATCTGTTTGGAAGCTCCGGCCGTGAGGTTGCTCCCCGGGTCGGAGCTGAACGGAAAGCAGGACGTTTTCTCTGGGACATTTACATCCACGGATCTACCACGGCGCTTGATGCAATGATTCCCATGGGCGCGTTCGATCCCTTGGAGCCAGCCCTGATTCTAGAGGATGTAAAAGATCCCAAAACATGGCGCGGCGGAGCGATAGAATTTCTCGATCCGAACAAGATGGTTTTGGTGATGACTCCTATGCAAAGGGGCACCATCTTCTACAACACCAAGCTCGTCGATGCGAAAGAGTTCAAGTCGCACAAAGATCTGCTCGATCCAAAATGGAAGGGAAAGATGATTATGGACGATCCTCGCCGAGCCGGCCCCGGGGCGGCGACGTTCACTTTTTTTTATCTTCATCCGGAGCTGGGCGCGGATTTTATTCGCGCGCTGGGCAAGCAACAGTTGACCATCTTTAGAGACTATGCTCAGGAGGTGGACGCCGTTGGTCAAGGCCGCTATCCGGTGCTCGTCGGCGCAGCCGACTTTGTCGCGATCACCAGGGCGAAGCAGGGGGTTCCGATTGCGATCGTGGACGCCAGGCAACTCAAAGAAGGAACCGACCTCAGTCCAACCAATGGCAACCTCGCGATGTTTAACCAAGCACCGAATCCCAATGCTGCCAAGGTCTATATAAATTGGCTATTGTCTAAGGACGGACAGACAATCTTCGCCCGCGCCAACGGTTATGTAAGCGCCCGACTAGACGTGCCCACCGACCACACGCAGCCCTGGAGAGTGCCATTGCCGGGGGCGATCAAGACTTATACGAAAGCGGCCATGCAAGTAAAAGAAAAATTACAGCCGTTGCTCCAAGAGGTATTCGGCAACTAATAGCGCATGATTCTAGCTGTAGTTGGCTTAGCCCTAGCGTGGCGCTTCAACCCGGATTCCGCAGTTGGATTTTCTAGCGGAGCGCAGGGCGAAACCCTTCCGCAGCAAAGTCGATGTGGTACTGCCTCTAAGCAGACATCGATTAGCGGTGCTGGGGTGGCGCATGCAGGCTGATTGCAACTAAGTGCCAGAGTGCAAAAAGGCTTTGATATTTCACAGTCGGACGCCTTCGCTGCTCCAGGGTTCCACCCTGCGCTTGTGGATCTATCGTTTAACTGCGGAATCCGGGTTCAATCGGTTGGAGGGAAGGCAAAAAAGGCGAAGCCTGGCTGTTAGAGGCTCAAGCCGGGAGGCTGTGCGCGGGCACGCCTCCCCGGCCATGAGCAGATCAATAAACCACGATGGGATCGTTTCGGTACGAGATCGGCGGCATGCGGCACTGGACGCCGTTCTTATTACAGGCCTCTTGAAACGCCCGAAGAATTTCCGGATCCTCGTCCTCATACTCAATCAGCGTCCCACCCTCACGCAGGCTGGTTGTGGGACCTTCACGGTTATTGCGCGTGCTGGCGTCATGGATCGCCGTGGGATTCTTGCGGCTGCCGAGACGGAGCGCGACGTGCCTTGCTGGCTCTGGGCCGCTATTAAGGTGCGTGTGAAACCAGCCGTCGGGCGGACTGTAAATGCTGCCCGGCTTCCAGTTGCACTTCACCACCTGATCGCCTTTGCCATTCTGAAAAGGCCGCGTTCCCAGCTCCTTCGGCCACATATAGATGTAACCCTGGGAGCGGACGACCAGAAGTATGGCGCCCGCGGCGTGATAGTGAGCCTTGTGATAGATCCCCGACGGCCATTCAGAAATATGACCGATGAGACTGTTATCCGCCATCTCGAAGCAGGTGATCCCGCCCTCAGCAACTTTGTAAGGCGCATTGTCGACGGTGGAGACCCTGGCATCGGCGATAAAATTCGTGTCCCACATGCTTGTTCGGGTCGCCTTGTAGCGCCTGTCGCTCATCGCGAAGTAGGATTCTTCGCCGTTGTAGCGGGATTTAAACGCATGGTTATTGTTGAAAACGAAATCCGGGTCGCGAAAAAAATCCATGATGATCGGCGCGGTGGTAACAGCTAGCAAGAACGCAGACTCGCGGCTGCCGTTATAGTGCCGGTGCCAGGTGTTGAGCGGCGGCGCAAAGAGACTCCCCTCCGACCATTCGAAGGCCTGTTTGCGCATTCCATCGTACCAAATCTCGGTGCTGCCGCGGCCCTTCAAAACGTAGGTCAGCTCATCGTACATATGCCTTTCAGGCTCCAGCGCGCCCCCCGGCGGAATTTCCACGACATACATGCCCGTGACGCCGCCGCCGCCTTTCAGTTGAATATACGAGCCGGTGCCGCCCATGCGCGCCCAGGGTTTTCGCGGCAACTCGGTCACGTCTTCGACCGCCAGTCCCTCGAAGATCGGAATGCCTTCTTTTTCCATCCAACCTACGTAGGCGGGTTTTGCCGGTTTGTAGACAATCTCATCCATAGCGACTCTCCTCCATTCGTTGCGTTAGTGTTTACTCTTTAATATTAGTTAGCGGGTTGCGTTGTCAAGTTAGGGTGATTTCCGTTTGGACGCCGTAGGCGGCACAGTGCTTAAGGGCGGCGGCAAGCGATAGAGGAGGGTTCTTATGCGAATCGACGTGCACGCGCACTATTACCCGGAGAAGTACATCGGTTGTCTTGCTCGCTTCCGGGGCGAGACGAATTATCGCATCCGGGCACCGGGAGCCGCGGTAACTCTCGAACAACGAGTCGACCTGCTCAACAAAGTCGGAATCCATAGGCAGGTTCTCTCTGTCGGCGCGCAGCAGCCGTACTTCGCCGACGCCAATGAATCCGTCAGCGCGGCCAAGTTGGGCAACGACCTTTACGCCGAAGTCTGCGGGCAGCATGGCGGCTATTTCGCGGCCTTCGCCGCCTTGCCCTTGCCGCACGTCGACGCGGCCCTCGATGAGCTGGAGCGCGCTCTTGGTCGTCTTGGAATGGTCGGTGTCAATCTTGGTTGTTTCGTCGCTGGCCGCCCATTAGATGACGCAGAATTCGCCCCCGTATTTGCCGAGCTGGACCGGCGCGGCGCGGTTTTGTTTCTTCACCCGGTAGGCTGCGGTTGCGGGACTCTATTCGCGGGTTTCGACTTGAATTTTCCCCTGGGAGCGCCTTTCGAAGATTCCGCGGCCGCGCTTCGGTTGGTCTTGGCGGGCATCGTCAACCGCTATCCTAGTATTCGCATTATCGTGCCCCACCTCGGCGGCACGCTGCCGTTTTTGATCGAAAGGCTCGACGGCTCGCTGGCAGGACGCAGCGAGTACAAGCCTAGCGAATACTTGAAGCGGCTGTGGTACGACACGGTTAACGGTAGCGCCGCGGCGCTGCGTTGCGCCCGGGATGCATTTGGCGCCGATCGATTGCTCCTGGGCACGGATTTCCCGCACCTGGCCGGCGCGAGGTTCGAACAGTGCGTGAGTTACGTTCAACAATCGGACCTGGCCGAGGATGAAAAAAACGCGATCCTCGACCACAACGCTCGGTCGCTGCTCGGTTTTGCAGAGCGTTAATCCGATTTCGAACGGTTACGGGTTCGAGCCCGGGGGCATGGCGGCTGCGGCAATTACTTCGATAAATTTGTTCGCCTGGGTTTGCCGCGAAAGAGTATTCAACACAGATAAAGTTCGGGGCGAGTTTGTTCAATCGGAGCGATCTCCAAGGAGGCAATGACCCATCATGACGAAAAAAACTTCTCTGAGAAATTCCATGGCGCAACTCGGCGACGACGTGCTTTTCGGCGCGCGCGTTTTATACCGGGAGCTTGACGATATTTTCGGCCATGTAAGCGGCCGACTGCCACGAGAAGCAAAGCGCGAGGGATTGTTGTTTACGCGCATGCGCATCGCGCCAAAGCCGTTGGACCCGGACGAAGTAATGGAAATCGATTTTTCCTGCCGCCGCATCAAGGGCAAGCAGCATGTATCCGGCGAGACTTTTATTCACACGGAGATTTATAAAGCGCGCCCGGAAGTTTGCGGCGTCGTGCACGCGCATCCGCCCCACGTCGTCATCTTATCGGCAACGGGCAGAAAACTGGAAACATTCAATCCGTCATCCATTTCGTTTCGCGGGGGAGTACCGGTTCTGGGCAGCCAATTGATCTATGAGGCCGAAGATGGACGCGAAATCGCCCAAGCGCTGGGCAACGGCAAGGCCGTCATCCTCAAAAATCACGGCGCGGTTACCATCGGTCGTAGCGTCGCGGAAGCCGTGGTGACGATGTACCTGCTGGAGCGCGCTGCCTATGCGCACCTGGTTGCCGGCGAGGATCTCAAAGCGTGGGAGCCGGACGAAACCTATCTCAAAGTTTCGGATCAATCGTATAAATTTCTCTGGCGCACCTGGCATTGGGAAGTGGAAAGCGGCGGCGCCATGGCCCGCTGGGCACGCAAGGCTAGGAAGTGATTCTGTAATCGTGCGTCAGGGAGCAAATTCTAGACGGCTTGATAGCCGATAAAGGCGGAAATGCGCAGATATCGACGGCCTCTGAATCGCTGCAAGCGCGGGCTTGAAAGAGTTCATATTGCCCGGAGGCGCGCTTTTGCCTTTTAATCCTGCCATTTCGTTTCTTCCCACGTGGCAAGATTCATTCTGCCATAGCTGTTTCGTTGTGGCAAAGTAATGGCAAAGTCGAAAAATTCGATTGTGATTTCTTACGGTTAGATGTGGTATGAGGATTAACAATCCTGGGTACGCCCAATTCGTTTGCTGTGCGTGCTGTCTATCGAACAAGAGGAATTGCGAGTCAAAGTCAGCAGTGGAAGCACCTTGGACTTACGGGAATTTTTGATGACATCCGTCCTCTGTGCCCTGCGCATCGGCGGTTGATGCGGTCCCAGTGGACCGGTGTCAACCAATGCTTGTACTGATATAATGATTATAATAATAGACATGACTATGGGGTGAGTCCAGAGATGTCAAAAAACTATAAGTTTCCTCCGATTACGGAAGCAGTGTGCGAGTTCCGCTTCGAACCAAGCCAAACTTGGGATTCGACTTTTTTCGGGCTAATATATGACCGCCTGAAAGGTTCGTTTCCTAAAAAGCGGCAAGAGCTCGGTGTAAAAATTGAGTTGGGACAATTGCCAGAAGGGGCGAGGCAGCAGGTTGTGACCGGACCACCTCGTATGAAGTTTTTAAGTGAGGACGAAAAGTCGTTAGTTCAGATTACAAATGACGTGATTTCGATAAATAAACTGAAGCCCTATGACAAGTGGGACAGTTTCAAGGGAACAATCCTTCAATCCCTCAGCGCGTTTGTGGAAATAAATCAACCGAAAGCAATTCGACGGATCGGGACTAGATATATAAACCGAATCGAAATCACCGTAGACCATATAGACTTGGACGAATACTTACTCGCCGTTCCCGGGCTGCCAAAAGAGATACCGCAGGTATTTGATAAGTGGGTACAAAGAGTCGAAGTGCCATTTCCGTGTAATGGCCGTTTGATTCTACAATCTGGTTCCATAAGAGAGAAAGGAATAGAAGGTGTCGCATTCCTTCTCGATCTTGACTTTATAATCGAAGGCCCTGAACCGATGTCCCTAGGGTCGGCGGAAGAAATGATCGAATTTGCTCACCACTCAGTCGAAGACGCATTTGAGGCTTGCATAACGGACAAAACCCGGAAATTGTTCGAACACGGAAAGCAATGAGGAAAAACAATGGCTGATGCTTCATATTCGACAATGGCTCGAACGCAGACTCGTCAACAACTACAGCAATCGTTTTTTCCGGAGGAACTTCTTCTGTCAGGGACCGGGCATTTTCCGTGGGCATTTTTCGTTCCTGAAGGAGAAGAACACTTGGCAACCACGGTTTCTTTATTTGACGAGGTAGGGATGATCTCCTTCCGTGATGAAGAGTTTCGCCGTTTAGAAGCAATGCTAATTGAAGCACGGCGAAACCTGGAATCCGTTTTGCGCGATATGAAAGTATCGCCTCTGCCGAGTAGGTTCGATCTACAGCCCCTACAGCGCGGGAGTTTGCAACTCAAGATTGGCAAAAATGAACTCGCTAAGTTCCGATTTGTAGAAGACGAATAAAATTGGACATCTCAGGGTATGCCCGAGCCTTTTTCTTGGTACTGCGTAGTTGAAGGTGATCAACTACAGCAGGGAGATTTGATAAGCGGCTGTAAAATTCTGGTGACGCCGCGAGATTTAGCCTTTGCTTCCGAGGAAACAGTGCTTCCAGCGGAAACTGTAACGTATGACGTGATCGTACTGACTCAGTCCTGCGACCTAGTACAGAAGAAAACGGATTATGCAATCGTTTGTCCGCACTGGAATTTGGTCGACGCAAAAAAAACGACGCAGCTTTAGCAAAATCTGGTGTTGCGGATAGCATTCGCAAGAGACAGATACCTCGGTATGCGATCCTTGCACCAGAAAGTTCTTTGGAACCTAAGTTAAGTTTTCGAATAGTCGATTTTGGACAGGTGTTTAGTGTCCCGGTGGGTTATCTTGCTGCTCTGGCTGCTAAGTCAGGTAGTCGCCTCAGACTGCTTCCTCCGTACTGCGAATTTGTTGCACAATCATTCGCGAGCTATTTCATGCGCGTTGGATTACCGAATGACATAAAAAGCAAAGACCTGCCTTAGAGGTTCCGCCCTTTTGCTTTGCCAGAACCATTTGGCACTGTGTGTTTTGAACGGGAAAATGGAGGGGAGCGCAGAGAGATTAAACGGCTGAATTCATTCAGTTGATGACCGATGGTGGCACTTGGTTCCAGTACCGTGTCGGAACTGAAAATCCTCGTGTCGGGTCCACTTGTAGGGGAAGAAATTTAGTCGAGCCTTAGCATTAGCACACCACTTAAGTGCTTTCAGTGATCAGCTTGCAGTATTTCTTCGTGCTGATCACCATTTGAATTTTGAACCGTTCATCCAGCGCCGTGCGTTTAATTGGCGATCCAGGTTTTTAAAAGTCCCCCGGTGGTCGAGGTCCAGTTGTCGCTCACGCCCGCTTCAAAGCCTCTAACCTTTTG
>DATBLC010000307.1:0-57880 GCA_036555515.1 Binatia bacterium | reverse complement strand
CTTTTTCGTTGCTCAGCACCGTGACATTGTTGTTGGAGTGCAAGTCCATAGCACCACACAGTTTCATCTTCGTCTCCTCCTTATGAGAAAGTTTGGGGTTGGCTCAACGCCAACCTTAGTGCTTCTCGAAGGAGCCTGCTAGATGATTATCAGATCTTGGACCCTGACATTAGGAGTTCTTCAAGCTCCCGCAACCAACACTTTATCGTAGCATCGTCTTTTATCCTATCCCGGATCCGGCTCCGCTCGTGACTCACGACGTGTAGTCTATCCCCCCAAGATAGCCGCCAATCTCCGCTTGGCTCGCCCCATTATACCGTTGCATCATCTCCATCGCCATCCCCCGTTGATCCCGAAAGCCGCTGCGCTTCCTCCTAACTCCTCGGGTCGAAGCTTAAAATATTGAGCTACCGTACCTAACACCTTCACCGGCGCCACTCTCTCCAACACCCACAACGAGGGTTGCTCCCGACTGCGCCCACGCTTCCTCAACCATTCCCCTTTGACCGCATAGTCAATCCGTAAGGGCCGAGCCATGGCCGCTCTCTAACAAAACTAATTACATAGTATAGTACAAGATGTGACCCCTACCGCGTTCCACGGCGCAACATCGATCTGGAGGGCTGGACATTTAGCCTCCGATTACGCTAAGAGGCTTTTAAATTAGCTGACTGTACCGGTTGGCGCGATCGTCAGTCTTCCATACCCGGAGGATATAAGTGGCGCAGTATTTGATGGGGCTCGACCTCGGCGGCAAAAAGGGCCGCTGCTTGCTTCTTGACGTCGAATCAGGCGAGGCGGTGAGCGCGTGTCGCCCGTGGCAACCAAGAATGACCGCCGGTTTCGCCTACGACCTCGACACCGAGGAGGTATGGCGCCTCTTCGGTGAAGCCGCACGCGAGGCGATGGCCAGGGTCGGTGCGCTATCCCGAGATGTCTTGGCGGTCTCCACCACAGGCATGCGCCATGGGTCGGTTATGGTCGATGCAAAGGGTGAAGTGCTCCTGGCAACTCCGACGCGAGACGCACGTGGCGCGATGCATGGCCTTCAGCTTGCGGCCGAACGGGGCCGTGAGTTCCACGAACGCACCGGTCACTTTCCGGCGCCTCTGTTTACGGCTTCCCGCTTGTTGTGGATGGCAGACGCCACGCCCGAGCTTCTCGGCCGCGCGCATATGGTGTTGGGACTGAGCGATTGGTTGGCGTATCGGTTGTCGGAGAAGATGGTCGCGGAACCTTCCGTGGCGAGCGAAAGCGGCCTGTTCGAGATGAGCGCGAGGCGGTGGGCCGATGACCTCATTTGCTCGCTTGGCTTGCCGCGACATCTGTTTCCGGAGGTGGCGCCGTCGGGGACCGTGCTGGGACCGCTGCGCAAAGATGCGGCTCTGCATCTGGGTCTTCAGTCGGGGATTCCGGTGGTCACAGGTGGCGGTGATACGCAGTGTGGCCTGCTTGGGACAGGCGTGGTTAACCCGGGCCAGCTGGCTATCATTGCCGGTTCGACGATGCCGGTGCAGCGGGTGCTCGCGAGCGGGTTGATCGACAGTGAGGCCCGCCTGTGGACATCGCATCACGTCGTGCTGGCGCGCTGGACGATCGAGTCCAACGGCGGATCGAGCGGCGACATGATCGATTGGTTGGCTGGCGTGATCTATTCAGGATTTAGTGATCCCGCTGCCGCGCTGTTTGCCGAGGCCTCCCAAAGCGTTCTGGGCGCCGAAGGGATCGTGTCGACCCTGGGAGCCGAGGTGTTCAACGCCAGCCGGCTACGGTTGCCCCTCGGCCATTTGACGTTGTCGCCGATGATGGTGCCCGACGATCCGTCGCGGCGTCGCCACGTGTCGCGAGCCGTTGTCGAAGGTTTGGCGTTCGCGGCGAGGAGCAACATTGAGCTTTTGCAACGGGTGGGTGAGAACGGATCGTTTGATGCGATCCGATTGGCCGGCGGTATGTCAAAAAGCGCATTCTTCGCACAGCTCCTTGCGGATGTGCTCGGCCTGCCGGTTGAAGCGGCCCAGATGCCGGAGTGCTCGGCGCTTGGCGCTGCAATTTGCGCCGGCGTCGGAGCTGGCCTCTATTCCAACGTTGTTGACGGAGCCAGCCGTTTTGCCTGCGCACTGCGTCGCGTCGCTCCTGATCCGGCGCGACGTTCAGCCTATGAGTCCTATTATCATCGCTGGCTTGAACTACGCGCGGCGCGTGAGCAAGCCGATGAGATCGCCGAATCGGACGCGGTACAGGCCATCATGGCCAAAGCGACCGAAAATGCCGCGCCCGGCGCCTTCATGACCAGCGCGCTGCAGCCCAATATCTTGGTGACCGCGGCGATGGACGAGGAAGGTTTGGCGGCGCTACGCAAGCTTGGGGGAGTCCGCTATGAGAGCTTTCGCGAAACGTTGCGGCTGCTAACTGGGGAGGATCTGATCGAAGCGCTCGCCGGAGTGCAGGTGTTTATCACCGAGGTGGACGCGGTGGACGCCGAGGTGTTGAGCAAAGCGCCGGATCTGCGGGTGGTCGCTTGCTGCCGCGGTAACGCGGTCAATGTCGATATCGAGGCGTGTACGGCACACGGGATTTTAGTGCTTTCGACGCCGGCGCGCAACGCAGATGCGGTCGCTGACCTCGCGGTCTCTTTCATGCTGATGTTGGCGCGCAAGCTGCCGCAAGCAACGCAATTTCTCCGTCAACTCGGCGAAGAGGGCGATGTCGGTCGCATGGGGCGCGCTTTTGAGGGCCTACAGGGATACGAATTGTGGCGCAAGACGATCGGCATCGTCGGTCTGGGCACCATCGGGCAACGCGTGGCCAGGCGCCTTCAGCCGTTCGGCGCGCGCGTCATCGCCCACGATCCACTTCTTTCAGCGGAAAAGGCGGTCCTCGTCGATGTCGAGTCGGTCTCGCTGGAACAACTCCTTGCCGAGAGCGATTTCGTCACCTTGCATGCGGCCGTGACCGATGAATCGCGGGCGCTGCTCGGGCCCGCGGAAATTGCGAAGATGAAGCGGGGCGCGTACCTGGTAAACACCGCGCGCGCCGCCCTGGTCGATCAAACGGCGCTGGTCTCGGCGCTCAAGGACGGACGCCTTGCGGGCGCGGCGGTGGACGTGTTTCCCATCGAGCCGCCCGGCTCGGATCATCCGCTGCTCCAGCTCGCGAATGTGATCGCCACACCTCACATCGGCGGCAACACTTTTGAAGTCTCCTCGCACCAGGGCGCCATCATCGCTGCGGACCTGGCTGCGCTACTGCGCGGTAAAAAACCGCACAACGTCGCCAACCGGGAAGCCCTCGAGCATTTCAATTGGAACGCGCCGCGGCCGGTGCTTTCATCCGAGGTTATCGAACGGTTACAGCAGAATTCGCGGCCATCGGTGACCGACCTTCCCGTCGACAGCGAGAAGACCTCGTCGGCTCTGAAGACACCGCCAGTTATGCGCACCGAGGCGCCGCGCACAGCAAAGAAGGAAGGTTTGCTAGCCGGAATCAGAAACGCTCTTTTCGGTCGCCGATCGAAGAGCGTTGAAACCACCGGTACCGACGGGTCGAAGGAGGTGCGCGCCCAGATGGAACAGCTCTTGGGCAGCTTCGGCCAGCGGGTGAGCCGCGACGCGAAGATCCGGTCGTTCGCCGAAGGTCGGGAGGTGACGGTCCGCTACGATCTCAACGATGTAAACCTCTCCTTCTATACGTGTTTTAATCAGGGCGCGGTGCGTTGTGGGGTGGGCGATCCGCCGGAAAAGCCGCAAGTGACGCTGAAGATGAAAGCCGACATTCTCGACAAACTGTTTACCGGACGGGAGAACGGTCCGAAGGCGGCGATGAGCGGCAAGCTGTCGTTCATCGGCGACACCCTCAAGGCGATGTCGTTGCAGCGCATCCAGAAAGATCTCAATCGCCTCTACACCGAGGCCCGAGCCGAAGTCGGAGATCTCGACGCGGTTTTCGAGCGGGCCGTGCGCGAGTCATTCCTGCAGCGCCATCCGGCTCCTGCGACGGCGCTTGCGATGGCCGCTCCAACCGGCGAGGTCGCCGGCACGGGTCGCATCCTCGCGGGTGACATTCGTGACGAGGTCGTTCGCGCCGTCGAGGAAATGTACGCCCACGGACTCATCACTTCGACGGGCGGCAACGTGAGTGTGCGCATTCCCAGCAGAAACGAGATTTGGATCACACCCAATTCCTTCTTCAAGGGGGCGCTTCGTGCCGATATGTTAGTGCCCGTCGATCTCGAGGGAAACCCGATCGGCGATTCCCCCTATGCGCCATCGAGCGAGCGCTTGCTCCACTGCGCCCTGTACCGCAACAACCCGAGGGTCGGCGCCGTGATCCACTCCCACGCGCCGAAGGCAACGATCTTGGGTCTGGCGGACCTCCCGTTCCTGCCGATTTCGACAGAGGCTGCATTCATCGGCGAGATTCCGCGCGTCCCGTTCGCCATGCCCGGAACCGCCGAGCTTGCGGAACTTGTGGGTGCGGCTACTAGCAACGCCCCCGCTGTGATCATGCAGAACCACGGCCTTATCGTCGGCGGATCGAACTTGCGTCACACCATCGACATGACCTTCATCATCGAGCAGACCGCTGACAAGCTCATCGCTTGCCACGCGCTCGGAAAGATTCCGCCCGTTTTGCCCGATGAAATCGTCGCCACGCTGAGAAGCCTCGGCGAGATGGTCGCATAGACGAGCACCGCTCCAACTTTCGGTACTCTTTGGCAAGAAGCCGCTGAAGCCCGAGGGTTAGCCCTCGGGAGTGGGCGATATTTGGGGGTCAGGGAGCTCCAGCCAGCGGATCACGGTGATCGCCAAGGCCACGGCGGTAATGTCAAGGTGCGCGCCAAGCAGAAAGTGGTCGCTGCCCAGCTCGGCTAGCGTCACGCCTCCCGGAAAAATCATGTCGGACAACAGCAAAAGCCCGTCATTGGGTCCATGCTTTCGCAGCGGAAAAAAGCCTCTGCGAGCCAAAAAAGAGATGCTGCCGCTGACAGGAATGCCAAAGTAGTTAACCACAAGCACATGTTCGGGGATGCGAAAGGAATCAAATCGTTGCCGACTGCGCGCAGTAGTGACACTTTCCCTACCGGCAACGTCCACTTTACCAACTATATATTCCAACTCCGGCGCAAGCTGTTCGTCCGCGACCGGGGTGCCCTGAAGCGCGCCCACCGTATTGATCCACGCCGCGACATGACCGGTTTCAGCGAGTCCCAGCCGCGTCAACGCGAGGGCGACTTCCGGACTGGACTTGCTGGCGCTGACGATGATCAGCCGGCGGCCGCTCTGCGCCCGCGCCCGGATGGCGGCAGTCACGAGATCCGCATTCGCCTCAACGGCGCCGTCGTCTTGGGTTTCGACAAAATGGCAGGTGAAGCCCACCCGTTTCAGCGCCGCCCGCGGAGCGGCGAAATCGGCACCCGTGAAGGTCAACCGCTTGTAGAGATAGGTGGGCACAAACATGATTTCATAGTCGGCGGCGCCAGAGGGTAATCTAACGCGACCTTCAGGAAGGTTTTTGCGTGTGTAATCGTAGGCTTCATCGAAGACGCTCCGAAAACGACGATTGACAGGTGTGCGAGCGATCTGGTCGGCCAAATATAGGGCTGCGAAGTCAACCGAGAATTCATCGCTTAGATATTTTAGATCGTTGCGGTCGGGCAGATTACCGTTGGCACTCTGGTAAACGCGATCGATCCGCTCATCCAGCGCGGCATCGCTACGTTTGCCTGCGAGGTAGCTTCCCAGGTAGTAGCGCGCCACTTCCGAATCTACCCGGGTTGCGATCGTTTGCCCTCCCACGCTGCCGCGCACCGCCAGCCCGGCGCACCCCGTCAGCGACAGAAGGGCAGATAGTAAAAGAACGCACTCGAGCCGGTGGAGGATCATGTTAAAAAGCTCTGCGTGAGGTGCGCCTTTGCGTTTGACGAGAACAATTTCGGCGCCCTCCAAAGCCCAGCCCAATCCAGAGTTAGGGCGTTGCCCAAACTACCGCCGGGCGGATGCAAGTAGAAAGGGTTAGTCGGAGAATAGCTCCGGCGAGTTCTTCGAAATCGCTTCCGCTTCATCTTGCCGAGCCCTATCCCTGCCGCTAATTCGCCCCAAAACACGGTCGTAACAATCCGCGGCAAGTTTTTTCCTACCTGACGAGTTGTCTTCATATCGGAAACATTCGATCTTCGGCTGGATCGTCACCCTGACCTCGACGCTCCGCAGCGCTAAGAGCTGCCAAAAGTGCGGCAAAAAGTCCATTTCGCCGTAACAATAGATTAAGTCCCGGTTCGCCACTGAGACGGGTTGTTGCTCGATACGCGTGTAAGCGAGCGTGACCGGAACGATAGTCGAGCGGTTTCTTAAGGGCGCCGCCAACGGAGCGGTTTGGAAAGGCAGCATCCGTTCGCCATTTGTCGCAGCGCCCTCTGGAAACAGCAAGATATTGGCTTCCTGCTTTAGTTTCCGCCTAATCTCGTTAATTGTTAACGAAAGGAGGCTTTTTCGTTGACGATTGATGAAGATGGTTCCGCACAGTGCCGTCCACTGACCGATCACTGGCCAGCTCTTCACTTCTCTTTTGGAGACAAAAATCACGGGGAAAAGAGCTCCCAGAACAATGCCATCAATGTAGCCGACGTGGTTACTAATGATCACATAGCCGCCGCGTTCCAGTTGTCCTTCATCACCCTGCACCGAAACTTTGATGTTTAGAATCGTTTTCAAGAGAAAGATAAAAGCTCGCACCGGTCGGCTAACAATCTTCCAACGGTTCGGAAGCTTTAGCAGACTTATCCACAAGTGGGCCAGGGTCACGACCCCGAAAAAAACTAACCACGAGGATAAGACGACGGTAAGTTTAATCCACCTCATGACGCATCTGTTTTGAGGCGAAGAGTATTCATAACGATGCGTCAAGTCAACTGTTGTAGCACGCGCATTGTGCAGGGGGCTGGACATCTACGCCTGAGTTGCGGTAAAAGGCTTTTAAACTTTAAAATTAAAGCCGGCCCAGGGCTTTTTGATTCTTTTAAGACCAAGGGCGGAGACCGATTGCGATGAATTCCGGCTGGCGTTAGAAACCTGATCGCATCTGTTTATTTTGCTTATGTACGATAATAACCGAAAGGAACTCTGGACGCCGGGGTCTATCGCGGTTGGTTCGGAGGAGCACAAAGAACTGTTCTGTCGATTCTTTATCGATACGCATATCGCATTTGATCCTGCTGCCATCGACTGGCCTGAGCTTGACGAGGCCAGCATCAAACTGCTCCAAAGCTTGCCCGTATGGGCCGAAGCTATCGAGACCGAATGTATGGGCACGTACACGGTTCAGAGCTGGGCGGCACTGGAGACCGATCCCTTGATACGCCAGGCGGTTGTCGTGCAAGGCCAAGAAGAAGCTCGCCATGCCGCTCTTATCCGAGGTTTAACCGCACGCTACGGGATCGCCTTGCCCACTTTACCTCCGCCAGCGCCCCTAGAAGATGCTGAATGGGACTTCCTGCGTTTTGGCTACAGCGAATGTTTCGATGCCTTTTTCACCTTTGCGCTGTTCGCTATTGCCAGAGATTCAGGATTGATCCCGCAGCGCTTGGTCGAGACGTTTGAACCGGTCATACAGGAGGAGGCGCGTCACGTTCTGTTTTTCGTCAACTGGGAAGCCTACCACCAAGCTTGCAGTCCGTTCTCGCAACGGCCCAGGCGGCTGGCCCGCGGAGCAACGGAAAGAGTACTACAGGCATACAAGCGCCTGAGGATTGCGCTCGGGGCACGCACGAACAAGGATTTTACCATGAAAGCGCATCAGAAGATCACGACGGATATCACTCCACGCCGCTTTCTCGAACTGTGCTTGGCGGAGAATGCTCAACGGCTAGATCGCTACGACGCACGCTTAGTGCGGCCCCGTCTGGTTCCGACCCTCGCCGCGGCATTGTGCCGTATCCTGCCGTGATCTTTCCCCGCGAACAATGAGCGCTAGAGGTTTGCGGCTTGGGACTCTACAGTTCCAGTCCCCTCGAGCACCGCCTGGCGCCACTCCCGCTTGAGGGGGAGGACCGGCGGCAACGGCACCGTGTCGGGAGCCTCCGTGGGCTCTGCGACCGCATCCTTGCGATCGGTCGCCGCGCCCTTCTTCATGAACAAATTGTAGATGGCCCACTGGAGCCGGTTGCGGCGGCCGCGAAACGGGAAACGACGAACGATGGACGATGCCGTGTAAAACGTCTCGTAGGCGAATTCTTGACCCAGCCGGAGTTCGTTTCCCGACATCTGCGCCGGTCGATAGACGACGTTTGCCTGGTCGTATTTGGTTCAATCGAAGAGACAATCCGATTCGCCTCTTCATTTCGTACCATGTCAAGATGCCCGGATATGGGGTGAGGACCGAATAAGCGCAGGCATCGTAGTTCGCGGCATCGGCAGGCCTACCATCAGGTGCAGTTTCTCCGACTTGTAAGTGCCACGCATCTCGCCGCGCTCGAGATCGTCCAGGAGCTTATCCATCACAAGCTCCACCTCTCCGATCACCACCGCGTCGCAATGCTTGAGCGCCTCCTGCGCCATAAAGCTTGGGTGCGCGCCGCCCATCACCACCGGCACCCCGCGCGTCAGGAAAGTGTCGGCGATCTCGTCAAGCACTCCTTTCCGCGCTCGCATCACAAGGTTTGGAGGCGGCGCCCTGATAGGGCGTTGTTTCTTTCGATCTCGACGTCGACAGCTGGGAAAAAGCTCCATCAGCCGGTCGCAACCCGGGCCCCAATAGACCGACGGCGACAAAGAAGAGCAATCTGCCCATGGCCGATTTGCGGTGAAGACTATGCGATATCGATGCGTGATGTCAACTTGCTATTGAATAGGGCTGGACATCTATGTCCCGATTGCGGTAAGAGGCTATTAAGTCTCGAAGTTTTTGTGGCGACTTCCGGGGCCGTCAAGAAGCCGATGATGCGCATTTGTCCCTGGAATTTTGCGACAGTCAAAAACTTCGAAACGGTAAGACTTCCCATAGAGGGATTGGTGTCAAAGCAGCATGGCTCGCAACCCTTGTGACGTGAAACGATATTTGATCGAGAGTAAGTTGTTCATCGACCGTGCTTTAGATCATTACCTCAAAAAAGACCACAACGCGTCTGTCCTTCATCAAGCGGTCTGTTATAGCGTTTTGGATGGCGGCAAAAGGTTCCGTCCGATATTGACTCTTGCGGTTGGCGAATTGTTCGGCGCCAAACGGAGCGCCTTGTTGCCGTTTGCCTGCGCCATTGAGTTGATTCATTGCTATTCACTGATCCACGATGACCTACCGGCAATGGATAATGACGATTTGCGTCGGGGAAAACCATCGTGCCACAAGCGGTTTGGGGAAGCGATAGCCCTTTTGGCCGGGGACGCATTACTCACTGAAGCCTTCTTCATCTTGGCGGACCCGCGGTCGGCGCGGCTCCTGGGTGCGCCGCTGATTTCAAAATTGATTAGGGAGATCTCCGACGCCGCCAGCATCAGAGGAATGATTGGCGGACAAAGTGCGGAGCTCGAATTGGTCAAGCACAAGGTCACAACGGCTGTTCTCGAGGATCTTGATCGTTTGAAGACCGGTGCCTTGATCAAGACAGCGGCCCGTGTGGGAGCGATGATTGGCGGCGCCACGCGTAAAGATCTCGACCGGGTAACGCGGTACGCACAATCTTTGGGTTTAGTGTTCCAGATAACAGATGACATTTTGGATGCCCATGAGGATTCGCGCGACAACACAAATCATAAAGGGATAATCAATTACGTATCCGTAGCCGGGCCTGAAAGGGCTAATGAACGTGTCAAAGGCCTTTTGACTGGGTGCTTTAGAGAAATGCAACCTTACGGAGCTGCCGCGGAGCCCTTGCGAGAAATTGCCCGATCCGTGGCTCAAAGAACAGAGTAACCGGCGAATCACTTTAAAGGGGAAGTTGTTTGATCACCGGGTCAAAAACGCACGTCGGCTGAGCGTGGAAGAATTCTATCCTGTCGGCTATAAGCTCCCATGAGCAAAAAAGAACAGAGGAAGTTACCAGATAGCCGTAGCCCGTGAAAGGAGGATTGAAGCATGCTGCCTTTAAGACATGCAAGCACCACGTCTGAATTCACCTCGCCTCCGAGCTCAGATCGAATCGATCTCGCGCCGCGAACATCAGAGCTCAGCGATGAAGACTTTCAGTCGAAGATGTTAGCGGAAGTCTCCCGCACATTCGCCTTGACCATTCCGCAGCTTCCGGCAACGCTTTGTCGAGTCGTCTCCAATGCCTATCTCCTTTGTCGGATTATCGACACCATCGAGGACGAGCCAGGTCTAAGTGGCGTGCGCAAGAACTATTTTTGCCAGCGGTTTTTGAGGACCTTAAACGGTGGGAGGAACGCCGAGCCGTTTTCTCAACAACTCTGCGCGTCGCTCTCGAGTCAAACACCGCCGGCCGAACACGCGCTGATCCGCGACGTTCCTCGTGTGATTCGTATCACCCGCAGCTTCTCCGAGCCGCAGCGTGACGCGTTGCAGCGGTGTCTCCGGACTATGGCCGAGGGCATGGGTCAATTTCAGCTGCGAGGCGAGAAACATGGACTGCAAAGCTTGGAGGATCTCGATCAGTACTGCTATTACGTCGCAGGCGTCGTAGGCCAAATGCTGACAAAGTTGTTTTGTCTCCACTCGCCGGAAATCGCCAAGAACCACGACGCCCTGATGGCTTTGGCAATCTCCTTCGGCCAGGGCCTGCAGATGACCAACATCCTTAAAGATGTCTGGGAGGATTACCAGCGTGGCGCCTGTTGGTTGCCCCGGAAGATCTTCGCCGAAGAAGGATTCGATCTACGCGACTTAACGACGGCGCGAAACCGGCAGGGATTCGAACGCGGGGTTCGCCGCCTTGTTGGCATCACGCACGGACACTTGAGGAACGCGCTATCTTATTCCTTACTCATCCCCAAGCAGGAGACGGGGATCCGTAATTTCTGTCTCTGGGCGATTGGCTTGGCCGTGTTAACGCTACGGAAGATTAACAAGCATCTTCACTACACGGACGGAAACGAGGTTAAGATATCACGGCTGAGCGTTAAGGGGACCGTCTTGGCGGCACGGCTGGCGGTACAAAACGACGCGCTGCTAAAGCTTCTCTTTTATATCGCTGCATCGCGATTACCTTCGGCATCCGCGCCAGCCGACTGGTCTCCGGCAGGAACAAGCGAAAGTCAAGCAGATAGAGAACCGTGAAATCGCCGGGATAACATTTGCTTTATATGCGGGCCGGCATCACAGACACTGATCTCCAGCCAAACCGAGAAGATAAGATCGCGCATCCGGACGAGCCGCCGTTGTCCGAACTGGAGCGCACCATTGAGCGTGCCGGGAACGCGCTGATGGGCTTGCAACACCCGGACGGGTATTGGTGTTTCGAGCTGGAGGCCGATTGTACCATCCCGGCCGAATATATCCTGATGATGCACTATCTAGGCGATATCGATGAGCAGCTCGAAAGAAAACTTGCCGTCTACCTGCGCGCCCGCCAACGGGAGGACGGCGGTTGGCCGCTCTACTACGGCGGTGGCGCTGAGATCAGTTGCTCGGTAAAGGCCTACTACGCGTTGAAACTTGCCGGTGACAACGCTGACCTGCCCCATATGGCCAAGGCCCGTACGGCCATCCTGCGCCTGGGCGGGGCCTCTCGGGCCAATGTATTTACTCGCATCACGCTTGCGATTTTTGAGCAACTTCCTTGGCGGGCTGTACCGTTTTTGCCGGTGGAATGCATGTTGCTGCCCCGCTGGTTTCCTTTTCATCTCTCCAAGGTCTCTTATTGGTCACGAACGGTAATGGTCCCTCTGTTCATTCTGTATACGCTGAAGGCGCGCGCCCAAAATCCCAAACAGGTCTCCATCCGGGAACTCTTTAGCACTGACCCTTGGCAAGAAACGGACTATTTTCCAAGTCATTCAGCGCTTAATCGCGCCTTTCTCATGCTCGATCGCCTGGGATTGAGGCTCTACCCCTGGATGCCGCAAGGGTTGCGCCGCCGCGCGATAAAAAAAGCCGAGGCCTGGATATTGGAACGGCTTAACGGTGAAGGCGGCTTAGGCGCCATCTTTCCAGCCATGGTCAATGCCTATGAAGCGCTGGCTTTGCTCGGTTATCCCGACAACAATCCGCTGCGTACAACGGAGCGCCGGGCGATCGAGGATCTCGTGGTGGCAAATGAGCACAGCGCGTACTGCCAGCCTTGCGTATCACCTGTGTGGGATACCGCATGGGCCTGTATGGCACTCCAGGAGATCGGTGATGAGCGAAGCCAGAGCGCGGTCAAAGAAGCATTCCATTGGCTGGCTAAAACACAACTCCTGGAAGAGCCCCAAGACTGGCGCTTTAATCATCCTACAGTCAGAGGCGGGGGTTGGCCCTTTCAGTTCAAAAATTCTCATTATCCCGATCTGGACGACACAGCGGCGGTTGCGTATGCGATGCATAAGAGCGGCGACAAGACTCTTGACAACACGGTGCAGCGCGCGGTCGAATGGATTTGTGGGATGCAGTCCAGCAACGGCGGCTTCGCTTCATTTGATGCCGACAACGATCACAGCTATCTCAACGAAATCCCCTTCGCCGATCACGGTGCCCTCCTCGACCCCCCCACCGAGGATGTAAGCGGACGCTGCGTGATGTTGCTGGCGCGACTGGCGACTTCACCGCAATGTCAATCGGTTGAAAAAAAGTGCCTCCAATACCTGTTCCGTTCTCAAGAGCCTGATGGGCCATGGTATGGAAGGTGGGGTACAAACTATATCTATGGTACCTGGTCAGTCCTCATGGGGTTGGAAGAGGCAGGCATAGGTGGAGAACACGAAGCGGTGCGGCGTGCTGCCGGTTGGCTTAAGAGCGTCCAGCGCGTCGATGGGGGATGGGGCGAAGGATGCGACACTTATTTTGAACCCACTAAACGGGGCCGGGGAAAGCGCAGCACCTCTTTCCACACCGCATGGGCTTTGTTGGGCTTGATGAGCAGTGGCGAAGTCCGCTCGGACTCGGTTCGCCGCGGCATCGATTTTCTCTTGCGCACACAGCAGTCAAACGGTTTGTGGAGCGATCCCGAGTTCAATGCACCCGGTTTTCCACGCGTCTTTTATCTAAAGTATCATGGCTATGACAAATACTTTCCCCTGCTAGCGTTAGCGCGCTATCGTAACTTGACGGCTGGGGAAGGATAATGCTCGGAATTGTTGTTTCGCTTTCTCGAGAACTAAAGAGTCTGACACGTCAAACGATCCCGGTGGGCGCATGGAGAGCAATAACAGAGAACACATTAGTTGCCCTGTCCGGCATCGGGCCAGAGCGCGCCTATAGGGCTGGCTCAACGCTGATTTCCCAGGGCGCGACGGCTCTCCTGAGCTGGGGCTGCGCGGCCGCCCTCGACGACCGCCTCAAGGCGGGATACCTGATCCTTCCCGAGTGCATTATCGGAGCGAACGGTGAAATCCATCGGGTCAGCAGCGAATGGCATCGACGAGTGTATCGAATGTTGGAAGCCGAACATCCGGTTCGCACGGATGCTCTGGTTGAAAGCCATACCATCCTAAAGACTTCAGCCGAGAAATGGGCGCTGGCCGAACGGACGCAGGCTGCAGCCACCGACATGGAGAGCGCTGCACAAGCGCGGCTTGCCCAAGAAAACGGGCTTCCCTTTTTAGCGATCCGGGCCATTATCGATAACGCATCGACCGATATCCCAGACAACGTCCTAGAAGCGCTTGACCCGCAAGGCAACGTCAGCTTCTGGAAAGTGCTCTCTGGCGCTTATGTCGTGCCAGCGGATTGGCTCAAGATTGCGCGGCTCGGTATCCAGTTTCATGCTGCGCAAAAAACCTTAAAGAAAACGAGCGGGCTCGTCTTGGACTCGTCACGGTTCTAGCCTCGGCCGCTTATTTTCAGAAAACTCGGTTGCGCTAGTCCGGCACTGGTAGATTCTTCCTTTCCAGCGGGTGCGTTCGCCCCGCCAGTAGCGGATCGCCGAAGTCCAGGTCATGGCGAGGAACAACGCAGCGATCAAGGGCAAGCCGAGTCCCCAGACCCACGATCGATGATAAAATCGCAGCATGGGTAGGTAGGTAAGAAACATAATCATCAGTGAGCTCAGCGAAAGATAGCGAAGTGCGCTACTCGAGGCAGCCACCATAACGACAGGGACCCCATAGAGCAGCGCCATCACCAGGGTGCATAGTATTAGCAGCGCCACCGAATAATGGAGCTGAGCAAATGCCGTGCGTGCTACCATATCCCATATTTCTTTGAGGTGTTGATAGCGGCGCACACTCTTCGCCGAATGTGTCAGCCCTAACCAGATATTGAATCCCTTTGACTTAACTCGCCTGGCTAACGCACAATCGTCGATCACGGCCGACTTGATAGATTCAAACCCGCCGATTTGATCCAGTACCCCGGCTCTCCACCAGGATGCATCCGCCCGCAGCCGCCGCTGCTCTAGTATGAGGGGAGTTTACTTGTCGAAAAGGATAGAGGGCCTTAAAGAAGTAAACAAAGGCGGGCATCAGCAGTTTCTCCCAGAACCCAGACATCGAAGGCATGGCCATGAGAGAGATGAAAGAAACGCCTTGCTGATGCATCTTTTCCATGAGCGTCCTGACAATACCGCGAGCCAGCTGAATATCTGCGTCGAGAAACAACGCGTAGGGAGTCGAGACGTGTAAGCGACCTTGCTCGAGCGCCCAAAGCTTGCCGCTCCAAATGGCTGGAAGCGGCGCGCTCTGGACAATGCTAAGATTTGAAATAGGCATTTGACGGGCCTTCTCGACAGTCGGATCCTCAGAATTGTCGTCGATCAGGACTATCTTTAAGCCTGGTCCCTGCTCGATGATCGAATGCAAGCTTTGCTGAATAACTTCGGCTTCATTGCGGGCAGGGATTATCACTGTAATTTCTCCGAGAATCTCGTTGCCGTCACCTGTGTCCATCGCATCAAGGACTTCTTGATTAGACCAGGGACGCCAGGGCATTAAAGCGAAGACACCCACGACAGAGTCGAGAGTGCCACGAGAAACACGTAAATGGCTTCCATTGAAAGCTAGCGCCAGAAGACATTTCTAACTTTGGTGAAATTTAATATAGAGAAGAATATCGAACTCAAGAGCGGAAACCAAAGAAACAGAAAGCGATGACGACTCTAGTGACCGGGGCGACGGGTTTTGTGGGCGCGGCCGTGCTGCGTTGTCTGGTCAAAGCCGGTCACCATGTCCGAGCGCTCGCCCGTCCAAGTAGCGACCGTCTCAATTTATCCGATGTTGACTGCCAGATTGTCACGGGTGATCTCACCGAGCCGGAGTCGCTGAAGCGTGCCGTGCGAAATTGTGAGGCGGTGTTTCACGTCGCTGCAGATTATCGTATTTGGGTGCCTGATCGGGAGAAAATGAACCGGGTCAACGTCCAAGGCACGGTCGATTTGATCCGGGCTGCGGCGGCGGCGGGCGTGTCGCGCATCGTCTACACATCGAGCGTCGCCACACTCCGCTTAAGAGACGATGGTTTGCCGGCAGATGAAGAATCACATGCTGAGCTGTCTGACATGGTCGGAGCCTACAAGCAGTCGAAGTTCCTAGCCGAACGAGAGGTAAAACGCTTGGTGGCCGATGCTGGGATCCCCGTGATCATTGTGAAGCCCACGGCTCCTTTCGGGCCCGGTGATGTCAAGCCAACCCCGACCGGACGGCTCGTTGTCGAAGCGGCCTTGGGCCGGATGCCTGCCTATGTCAATACTGGGCTCAATGTGGTCCACGTGGACGATGTAGCGGCCGGTCACTTACTGGCCTACGAAAAAGGTACGGCTGGTGAAAGCTACATTCTTGGTGGCGAAAATCGCACCCTTCAATGGATTCTCGAAACCGTGGCGGAACTTAGCGGGCGGCGACCGCCACGCATTCGGCTGCCCCACTGGTTCGTCACACCCATAGCCTACGTCTGGGAAGGGCTGACGCGCATTAGAGGCTCGGGCGAACCGATGATGACCGTCGACAGTGTTCGAATGTCCCGCAGGCTCATGTACTTCTCGATTGAGAAAGCGCGACGTGAACTGGGCTACTCTCCACGGCCCGCCATCGAGGCTCTGCGCGACGGGATCGAATGGTTCGACAAACACGGTTACCTTGCGCGGAATAGCGGCACAAAATATCCCGCTTGACCGATTCCAGTACGGAAGGAGTCCTCCTCAACACCTTGCGTTATTGCTCACCCTGGGAAAAATCAGCTATTGCCGCTTCCGGGTCGATCGATCGCATAGGTGATAGGCAACTCGGGCGCGAAGGGTCCATCGGTCTTTGGACCCCGCAGGAAAACGCGTAAGGCCTTGAGCGGGTGCTTGATCGCATCGTTGACGGCCGTACTTTCATAGCCGCAATGTGCCATGCAGTTGGTGCATTTGGGGTTGTTGCCCGTGCCGTAGCGAGCCCAGTCGGTTTCTTCAATAAGAGCTTTGAACGTCGGCGCGTAACCCTCGTCCACCAGCAAGTAGCAGGGCCTTTGCCAGCCGAAGAGGTTGCGGGTCGGGTTCCCCCAGGGGGTGCAACGGTAACTCTCGTTACCGGCGAGAAAATCCAGAAACAGGCTGGAGTGGTTAAGCCGCCACTCGCGCTCTTTGCCGAGCCTGAAAATGTTCCTGAAGAGCTGTTTGCTCGCATAGCGCTGCATGAAAACGTCTTGGCGGGGAGCATGCTCGTAGCTGAACCCAGGGGAAATCGTCACCCCCTCCACTCCAAACGCCATGACATCATCGAGAAAGTTTGCCACTTCTTCGGCGGATTCCCCTTGGAATAGGGTGCAGTTGATGGTTACCCGGAAACGCCCTTGAATCGCCTTTCGAATCGCCTCGACGGCCTGGTCAAATACCCCCGTCCGGCAGACCGAGGTGTCATGCCGATCGCGACCGCCGTCCAGATGAACCGAAAACGTCAGATAGGGCGAAGGGGTAAAATCATCCATGCGCCGGGCAAGGAGGATGGCGTTCGTGCACAAGTAAACAAACTTCTTGCGCTGAATAAAGCCGCGGACGATCTCCGGCATCTCTTGGTGGATCAAAGGTTCGCCTCCGGCAATCGAAACAACCGGTGCCCCACACTCGTCGATCGCGGCCATGCATTCCTCGAGGCTCAGACGACGATTGAGGATCTCTTCTGGATAATCGATCTTTCCACAGCCGGCGCACGCCAAATTACAGCGGAACAACGGCTCTAACATGAGCACCAGCGGATAGCGCTCAACGCCCCGTAACCGCTGTCTCAGGACGTAACGTAGAATGGCCAGACTTTGGCGTAAGGGAATTGCCATGCTGGACTCTCTTATCAAGGGAAACGGCGAGTACAGTCAAAACTGCGCCTGCGCCCGAAAATCACACATTAGCCTCGCGACCCACGCATATCAGGTTACGCTTGTGTTATCAAAGTTAGCGAAAAGCTTCCCGTATAATTGACGCGCGGAAGTCAACGCGGAACCGGTATTCGACTTGCTCGATCTTCTGCTCTTCACTGACCGCGTATTTTTACTAAAACGACCTGCTCAATCGGCCAGCTAACAATACGTCAAGGCGAAGCAAGCGCACTTCGCCTTGAAAAGCTGCACCATCACTTTTCGCGGCTTCTTTCCCAGTGGCCTGTAGATCCGGACGCTCGTGCTCAAAGTAGGCGCGAGCGCCGAGACTATGGCGACTCTGTCTGCCAACTCGATGGGTCTGCAACTAAAACGAACAGCACTCGACACCGCGCCTTCAATCATGCCCTCTTCGATCTTCACGGTTTTGCCAGCCGTCCGGGCTTACTCTGATTTCGCGCTGCCCATGGGCTCGAACGGAAGGCGAGGCCTGAGCCCGAAGGGGAGGTATCCATCGGAGGCCGGTCGTAGGATGCGTAAAATAATTCTTTTATGAGCGTTTGTGACATTTCTCACACAATGCATTTTTCAGCAGGACTTTTTTCTGAGTTAACCTCGTTTCCGCGAAGGGCGTTTTCCGGCTCCCCTAGGGTAGGGTGGTGGACCTATCTGGAGAACTTGCAACTTGAACTTTCGAAAGTTCAACTTCCGGATTTGACCCTGAGAGCAACAGGGAGCACGGCAGGACGGACGAACGAAACACGCCTGGCTGGTCTACGTTCCGCGCGTCGATTTTGGCGTCGCTCGATCGACAACGATGGCGAGCGTTTTCACAAACATAAAATCAAGCGGAAAAAAATTATCGGCCGAGTGCAATCGATCCTTCAGATCAAGCCACGGTCGCTGAACGAGAAAATTCGCTCATGCCCAAGGATCACATGGTCCAGCACCCTAATTCCCAGCATCTCGCCGGTCTCCTTCAATCGCCGCGTGATCTCCTGATCCTCCGGGCTCGGCGCAGGATCACCGCTAGGATGGTTGTAGAGGAATACCACCGCTGCCGCGCACAGGTGGAGCGCCGCGCGCCACGCCTCGCGCGCATGGACCAGCGAAGCAGTCAAGCTTCCGGTCGATATCACCTTGAACCCGTTAACGCGGTTCTTGTTGTTCATGGCGATCAAGACAAAATGCTCTTTGTCGGCATCCAGGGTTCGATAAATGGCGCGCCCCACCCCCTCCACGTCACCCGACGCTCTGCAGGGCGTTCCGGCGGGAAACTCCTGAGGCTCGGCCACAAACTGCACCTGAAACGTTCTAAGTCAATAACGAGATACTACGGTCTTTGTTGTTCCACTGCCGTCTCCTTGCAGCACAAGGGACGGACAATTCACGGCTGCGGGGAAGAAACGCGCGATCCGGTGCGGTGTTAAGACCGCACGCTGGATTGGTGATCCGACGAGTTTTCGGGAACTCGGCCTAAGACGGTTTTGCGTCCGCCTTTTGCCCGTGTTCTCCTTCCAGAAAGGTCCAGCAATCGCCAAGCATCGGCGCAGGTGAAGCTTGAAATATTCGAGTCTTCCAGGTTAATTTTGGTTGTTGGTTGAGTCGTTGGCTGACTCAAAATCCGGTGGGGGCAACCCCGTGAGGGTTCAAGTCCCCCTCCGGCACCAACCTTTTCCTTCTTTGTTAGCTTTGATTCGTCTCTGACGGCAGCAGGAGAACCGAACGATGGCGAAGAACGGTTTTAAGATTCTCGACAGCGACATGCACATCATGGAGCCGCCGGATCTCTGGGAGCGTTACATTGATAGCAGGTACAAAGCCCGCGCCCCGCGCGGCGTGACCAGCCCCAACGTGCGCGATCTGCGTATGGTCTATCCCGACGGCCGCGAATGGGCACGCACGACGAGCAGGCAGAACAATTCCGCCCGCGGCCGTAGCTTCGACAGGAACCAAAAACTCTACCGCGGCGATGCCGAGCGCGGCTGGACCGCCGACGTGCAGCTCGAAGCGATGGATATCGAAGGCGTCGACGTCGCCGTGCTCTATCCGACCCGCGGGCTGCGCGCGCTGGTGGTGCAGGACATGGACGCCGGCTTCGCCGCGGCGTTGGCGCGCGCGTATAACAATTGGCTCTACGACTTTTGCGCCAAAGATCCGGGGCGACTCGTCGGCGCGGGCATGATCTCGCCGTATAATATGGACGACGCCGTCAGCGAAGCCGATCGATGCGCCCGGCAGTTGGGCTTTCGCGCGGTGTTCCTGCGGTCCAATCCGCTGGTCGAGCACCAATGGCATGATTCGTACTACGAACCGTTATGGGGTGCTCTGGAAGAATTGAACCTGTCATTGGGTTTTCACGAATCGACCGGCACCGGCAAGAATCAGCTTGGCCAGCGTCTCGAACCCAACCTCATGCTGCGCCGGGTCTATGCCCAGCCCTTCGAGCAGATGATGGCGTTGGGCAGTTTTTGCGCCGGTGGGGTATTCGCGCGCCATCCTAAACTGCGAGTTGCGTTCCTCGAGGCCAATTGCAGTTGGTTGCCGTGGCTATTGTGGCGTCTTGACGAAGGTTGGGAGTTGGAGGGCGATGTCTGGGCGCCGGACGTCATGATGAAGCCGAGTCAATATTTCCAGCGTCAATGCGTCGTATCCATCGAACCGGACGAAGTCACCGCGACCAACGTCATCGATCGGTTTGGCAGCGATCGCCTGGTCTTCTCGACTGATTACCCCCACGGCGACTCCAAGTATCCCGAAGCCGTCAATCGCTTTCTAAAATTGCCGATCAGCGACGCCGACAAGCGAAAAATTCTCTGGGATAACTGCGCCGCCTACTACGGCGTGTGATCGCGGCTCGCCGGCTTCGCTGCATTATTCATGCTACGAGAGGATTTTACCAAGTTCTGTTAGCCAAGCGGCGAACCGCGAAGCTTGAAATGAAAGTGCGCAGCAGCCGCCAATTCGGACTACCACTAACTCCGTGACTGCGAATTCAGTTTTTCTACTGGCGGCGCCGGCGTAGATCTTCGTAGCGATTTCTCAACTGATCGCGCCGGTCCTTCGGCAGGTTTTGCCAGCGGTCCCATTCCTCGCGCAGGTGCTCTTTATCCTGGGGCGGAAGATTCTGCCAGCGCCGATAGTTTTTCTGGATGTTCTCGCGTTCTTTAGGACTCAGGTTTTGCCATCTGTCTGAGCCGTCGAGCGCCCAGGCAGAAAGGGGCTGCAGAAGAAAAAGACCGAGCGCGAGAGCCGCGGCGGCTTTCTTGAACATCGCGATCGCTAAGTTTCTTTTCGGCGTCATGATTTCCTACTTGTGAAAGGGTCGTCCTGTTAATTCAACTTCTAAAGACTCCGAACCTCAACGGACTCGAGCTTCGATCCGTCCATGTTTTCCAGCGCCGCCAGCGACTCTAACAGATCCAGGGAATTGAAAAACTCCAGACGACCGGAGTCGGACAATATCTCCTGCGGGATGGTCTGCTGCGGCGTTGTACTCGAGCGCAGGCTCCAATCGCCTTTGCCAAAAACCAGGGCCACCGCGAGGACGGCCACGACGGCGGTACCAAACGCCGGTATCGTCCAACCACCGAAAGACGGTATCACGCTGCGCCACCAAGATTTACCTTCCCGCTCCTGGTCCAGCTTGTGAATCACTTCGCGATAATAGTTGTCCCAAAAAGTTTGCGGCAGATCGATGGTTTTCGACATCTGCGGCAGTAAGCCGCGCAGGTCGTCCATAAAGCGAAGGCAGCGTCCACAGCTCTCCAGATGATTTTCGACCCTTTGACGTTCAGCCGCCGAATCTTCGCCGTAATAATAGAGCACCAGGTCCGCTTCAAATTCGCGGCAGGCTTTTTCCAATGCGAGACGATTTTCACTCATGACGATTCCCCTTAAACAAATTCCACCAAGCTCTGCCTGAGCGCCGATACGGCGCGGTGCAAGTAAACCCGCACGGTAGCTTCCGTGGTTTTCATAACTTTGGCGATATCCGCGATCGATAGTCCCTGGTGATTCCGTAGTAGGAAAGCCGTGCGCTGTTTGTTCGGCATGGTTTCCAGTGTCCGGTCGGCGCGGCGTTTGGCTTCTCGGGCCATCGTCACGTCCTCCGGCAGCGACGAGGCATCAGTCAGCTCCGCGCGCTCCGGCACGCCTTCGCTGGTAGCTTCGAGCGGCTCCCAGCCGACTTTGTTCTTTCGCCGCGTATGATCTAGACAAATATTCACGACCAATCGGTAAAACCAGGTATAAAAAGTCGACCTGCCATTGAACTGGTTTATGCGCGTGAAAGCCCGCAAAAAAGCATCTTGGGAGAGGTCCTTGGCTTCCTCCGTATTGCGCGTGAAATTCAAGGCGATGTGGAATGCCTTTTCCATGTACCGGCGCACTAGAATCTCGAAATATTTCGACTCCCCCCGCTGGCATAAAGCCACGATCTGCTCGTCAGGAAGATCCTCGGGGAGGGTTTTTTCGGTCAATGCGTCAATGAGCTTACCCTGCCTTCAGCCACGGTGCTGCGCTCTACCGACAATCGTTTAGACGAAAAACACGGGAAAAGGTTAACCGAAAATTAAGCCCTTCGGGCACTTCCCCACCCGAACCTTCCAGGCGAGAGCTTCCGGGTTGGGAAACCACTACAAATCAATGAGTTAGATTTTTTCTTCCAGACCCTGCGGCGCCGCGAAGGCGTCCGGGAAAAAGCTGGCCCAGCGAGGAAATCTTCAGCGCGCAGGCTGCCAGGGGGCGCCAAGATGACCGTTAGCGACCTTGGCTCAGGCCAATGACATTTTCGATGATGTCGAGGATGCGCTCTGTACGCCGGTCGATGAGAATGATATCTCGTTCGATAATTACTCGTTCCCAGTACTCAGGCAACCGCGGCAAGCGTCGATCCAGATCGTCCGGCAGCGGCTCTAAGCGCTTTTGCAAGCCCGGCGGCAGCCGGCCGTTCTTATCGAGATGTTTTTGCAAACCGGGGGGCAGATTTCCGCCCCGTTTCGCCAAGCCGGGCGGCAGGCCTTTCTGCTTCCGTTTTTTACCCTTGTGGTAATACTCTTCGATGATCCGCCGTTCTTCAGGGAGGAAGTGCGACGGCCGATTCGTAGCGAGAGCGATAACCGGCCGTAAATTCCAGACCCATACCCCCGCCGTTAACGCGAACACCAGGAAAGATCTTCTCGACTGCTTCACGATCCCTTCCTTTCACTGCTTGAGAACTAGTATTGTTCTACTTGCTATGGCCTTTGCCATGCGCCGCGCCGTTACCGCTGCCTCGGGAAACCGTGCCGCTCGATGAACCGGCTGCATGGCCGGAACCCGAAACTATGCCGCGGCCGTAACCATGAGACTGGGCGCTACCTAACCCCCTGCCTGAACTGGTCACGATTCCACTTGCAGACTTCCCGCCGCTCGCCCCAGAAGCGGTCACGATACTGGAGCTCGAGCCTTTTGAACCTTTGGCGTCGACAATTCCATGGCCTCCATTGCCCTGAGACTTTCCGCTGCCAGAAACAATTCCGCTTTGGGCCGTCTTATTCGACTGTGCGCCGGCAGCTGTCGTGGTGCTTCCACTTGGCGTAGTGGCGGTGGTCGATGAGAGGTTGTGATTGGCGCTTTTCATGCCGCTGATTACCGGGCCTAATTTGTAGCCGAGCTTTTGAGCGATCTGGCCCCAGCCCATATTCTGGCTGCGCATGGTAAGAATGCCATCCATCGTAGTCGTCGCATTAGGACCCGTTCCCGTTGTAATCGTTCCTCCAGTGAGAGCCGCCTGTAATTGTTGGGGTGTGGGTTCCGTTATACCAGCGGCGCCAAGCTGCTGTTTGGCGAGCGCAAGAGAGATATAGACGTTGCCATGACCCATTTTCCCGGTCGGGGGATTAATGATGGTGGTATTCGTCGTAGTGACCGGCGGCGCGCCTGGCGTCGTACTCGGCGTGGTGGTCGTGCTGGTGAGCTTTATAGGGGTGCCATTTCGCAGCCCCGTGACAACAGCCTCGGAGTCGGATCCTAAAAAGCCACTAAAATCTCCGCTGATCTTGCCGATGACTTTGCTTTGCCCTTGATTCGACGCCAAGCTATCCATTCTTGTTGCTTCGGTGTTCAACTGCGTGGCTGTTTGAGCGAATCCGGGTGCCCATAATCCACACACGAGGGTGCCGGCTAACATAAGTGTCGAGGTTTTCATTTCTGTCCCTCCTTCGACAAGCCTAACCAATCCCCAAAACTTTTTCCGTTTGGATAATGATCTCGGTCGCCGTCGCACGGTCCTTGAAGAATATCCCCTGCTTTGCCACGGTGCGCATGCGGGTCGTTCTGCTGCTCACGATTTCAAGCTCGATCTCGATCTCCCGGTCGGAGGTCGTCGCCTTGATTGATTTACCCTGTTCGATTTTGGCTGTTGCTTCGACCGGTATGCCCATTTTATGCAGGGCTGTCCGTGTTGCTTTCTCGACCTCTGGCAACGGTGCGGCAAACGTCCGGTACGCAACGCCGTCCAAAGTATAGGAAACGGCTGTGCCCGTCGTTACTCCCGCTCCCACCCCGAAGAGGGTCAACCCTACGGCGGCACAACCGTAAAGCATGGGAAAGATACTGAGACTCAAGAGGAATGAATATCGATTGATTGTGTTCATCATGGACCTGGTTAAGGCAAATAATAAGCCATGGGCCAGGATTGCCAATTTGGACGTAAAACTGACCTGTTAAGTAATTCAAGGCGTTTAAATTGGGCGATCTCAAGTAACAAAATTCTGTCTAGCGCGTAATTTTTCCCCGCGTGCGCGTCGCCAGCGATCACAAAAAAGGCAATGTATGGGTTTGGCGCGAGGCAATTTAAATTGCGTAAAGATATCAACCCGGATTCCGCAGTTAAACTGGAGCCCGGAAGCGAGGCGGAACCCTGGAGTAGCGAAGGCGTCTGACTGTGAAATTTCAAGTCATTTCGCGCTTACGCACTTCGCTGTCACGAGCTTTAACGTTCATCCCAGCACCGCTGATTGGTGTATGAGAGGCAGAAACCCATCGACTTTGCTACGCAAGGGGTCCGCCTCGCGCTTCCTGCAGAGCGCAACTGCGGAGTCCCGGATCAAGGAAGCGGGAGCATTTTCAGGAGGAGCGGAAAGTCGAACTGAAGGTGGCTTGGAAACAATTTACGCAAAGAGAGCGTGGTGGGCTGGAACCGGCTGGCCGACCATGAATGGCCGGCCAGCCGCCAAGGATCGTACTAATAATGATTTCGCAAATCTTGTTTCAGTTCCTGTCGCGCCGCGTCGAGTGTCGCTTGACTCTGTCGAAGTTCATTCCTGCTTGAGGCGACCTTTTGCCAATCCTGTTTGAGCTCGCTTCGGTCCTTAGCGATTTCCGTAGGGCTGGCGCCGGTGCGGATATCCCGCCGCAGTTCCGCTCTATCTCTCCTTAACTCCCGATAATCCTTTCTTAATTGACTCCGATCTTGTCGGACTTCATTGCGCGCTTCACGAATCTTTCGGAAATCTTCTCGGATCTCCGGCTTATTGTGGTGGCCGCGATTGGCGTGATTTACGTTTCGCCCGAAGCGATGATCGTCACGGCGCTCGTTGACACCCCTCCACTCATGACGACCATCTCGCCGCCATCCATGTTCTCTGCCGCGACTTACATCACGCCTAAAATGATGACCGTCCCGGCGTCCGTGATTGCCGCGCCACGCGTGATTGTCGTGCCGACGCCATCCATGATCCCGGCCATGGTTTACGTCACGCCTAAAGTGATGATTATCACGGCGCCCATGATGCCCCTGCAATTTGCGATGCTGGCCATGGTGCCCCCCGCCATCCTTGGCGTCGGCTGTCTCGGGGATTCCTGGGAAAATTAGAGCCCCCGCAAGCAACCCGCCGAGGATGATAGATTTTGCATTTTTCATATTAACCCTCCTTCTAATTTTGAAACCGGCGATTCCTCGTAACG
The DNA here is from genome assembly GCA_036555515.1 of Binatia bacterium. Taxonomy (GTDB): domain Bacteria; phylum Desulfobacterota; class Binatia; order UBA9968; family UBA9968; genus DATACQ01. The sequence continues at coordinate 32,560 of DATBLC010000307.1, read as the reverse complement.
CCTATTCGTGAACGCTTCTTTGGCATCACCGGGGGAGAGCAACGCATATGCCAGGCAGCCGAGAACGGCTAACCGGCTGAATTCCCCTGGAGTTTAAAAAATGGTTCGGGACCGCTCCAGTAAAAATTACCTAATGAAGGGAAAATGTTCGGGGCATCCCGCGATGAGAGCCGAGATTCGTTCGGTGAGATTCCAGACGGATTTAGCGACGCCGCAGGGAAGAAGTTGAGTCAAACGAAGATACGACGGTCATAGGAGAGCATTTAGGCTCTTTCGTACACAACACTGCGCTAAACTCCAGGGCGGGGCGGTTTAGTCGATTCCCGTAATCTTGATGCTGCCATGCTTCGACTTGTACTTTCGGTTCAAATAAATAATGACCCCCGTTATCCCCTCGATAACGTAAGCGTTGGAGGCCGGCCCGGCGTCGAAGGCGCGCGCGCCGATGCGCCTGATGATATCCATGACTTTTTGCTTGGCCTCAGCGTTGTCGCCGCACACGAGCACATCGCCCAGGGATGAGTCGACGTCGCCGAGATCGACGGCGGAAACATTGTGCAGCGCGCCAATCACCGGCGCCTCGTCACCGAGGATCTGCTGCGCTTCCTGCAACGCTGATCCGGCCGGAGGCACGAATGGTTTAACTTTATTGAGCGGCACGACGCTATCGATGATGATTTTGCCCGCCACCTGCCCCTTCAGGTCCTGGATCATTTGCGCTTGGCCTTCATAAGGGATCGCGATCACCACGAAGTCGGCGTCTTTCACCGCCTGTTGATTGGTCATACCTTCCAGGTCGCCGGCGCGCATCTTCGGTCTAAGCGTCTCCACTGCGTTCTGCGCCTTTTGCGCGTCGCGCGACCCGATGATCACTTTTACGCCCGGCGCGCCGAGGCGCAGCGCCAAGGCGCCGCCGAGGTTGCCGGTTCCGCCCACGATGGCGACAGTCAGATTATCCATAAGCCTGTTTGCCTAGCGAAAGAGGTCCTCGGCTACGGGCCGAAGAAGATCTTTCACCGATCCTACCTCCTTTTCCAGTGCACATCCTCTAACGATGACAACCGGGACCCCGTCCCGTTTGCTCATCACTAGCTCCGCCGCCGCCGCGATTTCATCGGCAATGGCCGCCACCGCGGCCTTGAGCTGATAGCCGTAGCGATCGCTCAGTCCGCGTTCATCCTTGACCGCTTTCATACCGGCAATACCGATGGCGACATCTACCGTCCCCAGGCGCCAAGGCCGGCCAAAACTGTCGCTGATAATGACGGCCGGCTGCTTACCCGTCTGCTCACGAATCTCCTCGCGAACACGCCGCGCTGAGCCGTCGGGATCCTTGGGTAAGAGCGCCACGATATTTTTACCGACGTTCGATTGATCCACGCCGGCGTTGGCGCAGATAAAGCCATGATGAGTCTCAACCACCAGCGCCCGGCCGCCGGTTCTGATGATCCCTCGGCTTTCTTTCAGGATTACTTCCACCAGCTCGGCTTCCTTATCCAATTGCCGCCCTATCTCCAACGCGCGGGCAGACGGCTGTACCCGGGTGAGATCGGCCACCTGGCCTTCGGCTTTTGACACGATCTTGTGCGCGATCACCAAGACATCGTCATTTGAGAGCGCAATGTCTTCCCTGGCGCACGCCGCGCATATCAGTCGGCCGACGGAGTCGCCGCGGACCACCTCGCCAATGCTTTCCAGACCGATCAGCTCGAGCCGCCTCATAGGCCTCCGGAGCGGCGCCCGTGTTCCGCGTCATGTCGCGCTAACATGGCGCGGGCGACGCGCGTCGATTCTCCCGCCACGTCTGTGAAGGATAGGAATCGTTGCAGATCCTTCGGCTCGTCGATGTCCAAGGCGATGCGCTCGTTGTCGATAAAGCGCAGTGGCAACCCCTGCGCCGAGATCTGGCTCATGTGAAAGCTGAAGCTGTCATGGCCGAAGCGCAATTTCAAAATATCCGGCGGCGCCAGCAGCAAAACATTGGTGCCCATCCGGTCGTGGGACGGAACCAACAGGGCGAAAGGCGGCCTCGCTCCCGCGGGAACTTGCGCCAGTACCTCTTCTATGTCCGCGCTGCGCAACAAGGGCATGTCGCCCGGCAGAATCAGGACCGCTTCGCAGCCGGCTTGCTTCAATTCCGCGCGCGCGAAATTGACCGCATCCGTCTCACCGCTTTCGGCGCGTTCGCGAATCACCGCGGCGCCGAACGAGTCCGCGATCTCGGCCACCTTGTCATCGCCGGTGACGACAAACGTCCCGGCCAAGCCGCGCGCCAATAGCACCTCGCGCAGAACGTCACGGAACATCGTTTCCGCCAAAACTTCGCGCTGCGCCGCGCCCAACAGGGTGCTCAAGCGCTGCTTCGCGTTGCGGAAGCCTTTGACGGGGATAAGCGCGGTGACGTTCATTGCCGTGCCGAAAAATACTTCTCTAGCACTATTTCTCAAGCAACGCCAAAACCTGCCGCGCCAGGCGCCGCTTATCGGCTATGCACGTCATGCGGATGGTGGTTTCCAGGACGCGAATACCCAGGCCTTCGATCCTGCTCCGCAAAACGCGGTCTTCGTTGTCAATGACAAACCTGTTCAGTAAATCGCGGTAACTATCCGCCACACCGAATGCGGTTGGCTCCAGCCCTTGGGCGGCCATTAGCTTGTGCGCCGGTCCGCTGATCGCGGCGCGGCCGATAATCGGACTGACGCCGACTACGTGGACCACGGAATGCTGCAATGCCTTGCGAATTTCGGATACGGCCAGGATCGGGCCGATACTCGTGATCGGATTACTCGGCGCGATCACTACCGCGCTTGACTGGCGGATTGCCTCGAGCACTCCCGGCGCCGGCTTGCACCGCTCGGCGCCGATCAAATGCACCGATTCGACAGCGCGCGACCAGCGTTCTTTCACGAAGAACTCCTGAAAAGAAAGCTCGCCTTCGGGAGTCACGACCCGAGTTTCGACCCGTTCATCCGACATCGGCAGGATCGTCGCTTTGACGCCGAGAGCGGCGCGAATGTGCTCCGTCACCTGCGTCAGAGTCAGCCCCTCCGCCATGAGACGGCTACGGGTGATATGGGTTGCCAAATCCTTATCGCCGAGATTGAACCAGGCGTCGTTTCCTAATCGCCGCAGCTGTTCCAGTACCGCGAAGGTATCGCCCAGAATGCCCCAGCCCCTTTCGCGGTCGTTCAACCCCGCCAGCGTGTAGGTGATCGTATCGATATCCGGGGAAACATACAGACCGTGAAACACCGAGTCGTCTGCCGTGTTACAGATGACGGTCAGCTGGGCCGGGTCAATTTCTGCGGCGAGTCCTTCGATGAGCTTGGCGCCGCCCGTGCCGCCGGTGAGAACAACTAACATAAGGAGAAACTTCAGAGTACAGGAGCGTTGGAGTACTGTAGCGACGGTAAAAAGCGCAGCGGTCCGCCCTGTTTGACAAAGCCGTCGGAGTCACACAGGCGCTCAACATGGGAGCGCATGGACGAAGACAGGAACTTGTCCGCTCGAACGATGAACTCCGGATAAACCGGCAAGCGGGCCTTGAGTTGAAATCCCGCATCAGCACATTTTTCTCGCAGGCGCTGCAACGCCGGCCAGGGCGCCTCGGGATTGATGAAATCCGGCGTCAAAGGCGACACGCCGCCCCAGTCGTTGATGCCCGCTTCGAGGTAAAGTTCGTAACCTTCCGGCGTTAAATTAGGCGGCGCTTGGAGATTCATCACACCGCCTAATATGAGCCTCGCCAAAGCGATCGTCTTCATCATGTCGTCTCGGCTCGCGTTCGGATGGTCGCGCATCGGAATCGTCGGCTTGGCGCGAAAATTCTGGATGATGACCTCTTGAATATGGCCGTACCGTTCGTGCACATCGCGGATCGCCAAGAGCGAATCGACGCGCTCTTCCCATCGTTCGCCGATGCCTATGAGAATCCCGGTGGTGAACGGAATCCCGAGCTTGCCCGCCTCCGCCATCGTGCGCAGCCTCAGTGCGGGCTTCTTATCCGGCGCATTATCATGGGCGCCGCCGGGCCACAGCAAACGCTCGCTGACGCTTTCCAGCATCAGCCCCATGCTGGCGTTGACCTCTTTAAGCCGCTGCAAGTCACCCCTGCCCATTATTCCCGGATTCGAGTGCGGCAGAAGGCCTGTTTCGTCGACGACGGTCCGGCAGGCCTCGTGCAGATAATCGATAGTGCGCTGGTGACCGCGCCCGATTAAAAATTGTTTCATCTCGGGATAAATCGCTTCGGGCTTGTCCCCGAGGCTGAGAAGTACTTCCGTGCAACCTAGCATCTTTCCTTGACCAACGACGCGCAACACCTCTTCCAGGGTCATCGTCTTCGCGCCCGGGTCGCCGGGAGCCTTGCGGAATGTGCAATAGCCGCAGAAGTCGCGGCACAGATTGGTCAACGGCACGAAAACTTTCGGTGAAAAAGTGACCACGCGGCCTTTATGGCGGTCGCGCAGTTCGGCGGCGGCGGCGAGAAGAGCCTGCAAGTTATCGCCATCAAGCGACGCAAACCGCAGCGCCTGGTCTCGCGTCAGCTGTTTGCCGTCACCATATTTCTGAAAGGTGCCTGGCTTCACTATGGTTTGAATATCGGATCGCCACGTGGCGGTCAACGGATCGGCAAACCCGCTATTGCCTTGGCCAAACTCGGGTATTTGGCTTCGCAATTCGAATTCGATAGTCCTTTCCTTGCCGCGTCGTTCCGCGACCTGAAACCCGCAACCTGACAGCACCCGGCCCTTGACACCCTCTGAGCCCCTACCTACACTCGGAGCCGGCCTAACGCAGTTGCCGCAAGAGTGGATTCGGATTAAAGATGTACAGAGATTAACGCCGATAGCTGGAGGGAAACGCCAATGGAAAGTTTTGACAATGTGTTGGTGATCGATGCCGACGGCCATGTCTACGAAGGCAATATCGATTTGCGCCCGCGCATGCCGCAGAAGTGGCGCTCGCAGGCGCCGATTCGCATGCAAGACAATGAGGGTAACTCGCGCATGCTTCTCGAAGGGCGGCTCTGGTCGGCATCGCAGGGGCTCGGTCCCGGGGTCTCCGGTCCGATGACGGAAAAAGCGCGGGGCTTCCGCGAAGGCATGGTCGATGCCAGCGCCCGTCTCAAAGACATGGACCAGGAAGGCATCGACGTGGCGATTCTTTTCGGCACGCAGATCGCGCTCACGGTAAACGGCTTGATGAGTAAGGAACTTGCTGCCGTGCTTTGCCGCGCCGTGAACGAGTGGCTGATCGAATACTGCTCGGCTGATAAGAAACGGCTCCTGGCGGTGGGTTTAATCCCATGCCAGGATCCTCAGGCGGCGGTGAAAGAACTTGAGTTTCTCGGCAAGGCGGGCGCGGTGACGGCCATGCTGCCGACCAACGTCTACGGCCTCAATAACATGGGCGACCCCATGTTCGATCCGATTTACGACTGCGCGCAATCCTTGGGCATGCCGCTCAGCGTCCATCCACAAACCGGCCACGACGGAGTCCCCGGTGTTTCCGGGGTCATGGGCGCAGGCAGCGAGCGTTTTCGCAAGTATGTCTACGTTCACATGACCGCGTTTCCATTCGAGCTGATGATCGCCATGATGCACATGATCGGCGAAGGCGTCTTCGACCGCTATCCGAAACTCAGAATCGGTTTCATGGAAGGCGGCGCCGGCTGGCTGCCTTTCTGGGCGGAGCGCTTCGACGAGCATATCGAGAAATTGGCGCCGCAAATGCCCGCGCTAAAACGGAAGCCCACCGATATCATTCGCGGCGAGCAAATCACTTTGACTTGCGAATCCGAGGAAACCGGCCTCGACCGTGTTTTTGCCGCCAACGGCGAGAGTACCGTCATGTACGCGTCGGACTACTGTCACTGGGACTGCCATTTTCCTTACTCGGTGAAAGATATCGTCGACGGCCAAGACTTGTCATTTGCGCAGAAAGAAAAGCTGCTCAGCAAGAACGCCGTGGAATTCTTCAAGTTGAAGAATTTGCCGCAGCCGAGCGCGCTCAAGATCGCTCGGCAAAGTTGGAACGGAGGTCTGGCAAAAGCAGCCACTGCGTGAGGATCGCAAACGTGAAGCTACGATTTTCCTTCGTCGTTTCTTTGTTCACGATTCTGAACATCTTGCCGCACGTGGCTGTGGGAGCGGAAAGCCCGTACAAGATCAGAATCGGCTTTCCGTCCCTGGCCTTTTCCTACATGCCGTACTACATCGCTCAAGAAAAAGGCTTCTACAAAAAGTACGGCATCGAGTCGGAATACATTCAGATGACGACCACGATTCAGCCCCAGGCCGTAATGGCCGGCAACATCAACTTTTTGACGTCGGTGTCCAACGCGATCTCTGCAGGAGTGGCCGGGCTGCCGCTGGTCATCATTATTAGCTTTTGCGATACGTCGCCATGGATGCTGGTCACCCATAAGGACATCAATAAGCCGCAAGATCTCGTCGGTAAAACAGTGGCGCTCTCCGGCGTCCGCACGGCGCCGTATTATTTCTTTCAAGCGGCTTTGAAAAAATGGGAAATCTCCGAAAAAGACGTCGGCGTTATCAGCACCGGCGGCACGGCGGACAGCTTTCGCGCGTTGACAGCCAACCGTGTCGTGGGCACCGTTTTGACGCCGCCATTCGACGACAAAGCGGTTTCGCTGGGCTACAAGAAATTTCTGTTTCTCGGCGACCTCGCGCCAATTCCCTACGTCGGCCTGGTGACCTCGCAAGCAGAAATCAAAAATAACCGGGAGACCGTGCGCCGCACCGTCGCGGCGGTGTTCGACTCGCTCGCCTGGCTGCGCGCCAACCGCGCCGAGAGCGCGAAAATGATCGTCGACAAATTCAAAGTAAACCAGACGGAGGCGGAAAACACTTACGCGACTTTGATCAAGCTGTTGAATAAGGATGGCCGCCTCAACCCTCAAGTCGCGCGCGGCTACGTCGATCTCTTGCGCCAGGAGCGGCCCATCCCGGCGGACTTCGATCCGATGAAGCTCGTGGATTTTTCTCTGCTGCCAGGCAGCCGGTGACAAAACCCGCGGCGACACACAGAACTCTTGACAAACCACCTTCTACTTGATGACCTACTGATAAGTTAAACGGTTAAGGAGGAAGGGGTTATGGCGTTCCAGGGACATACCATTGTCGATGGCGACGGACACGTCATCGAGGATACCAAAGCGATCATAGAATACATGCCGCAGTCCTATCGAGACAAATACGAAACACATACGTTCTTCAACCCGTTTCCGCCCCTTGACCATCTCCACTCTGCCAACATGCATGATTTTCCTCCGGGAGCTTTCAACAAAGTCGGTCCCGATGGTTGGATCGATTTCCTGGAGGATGTCGGAATCGACACGACGGTGCTTTACACCACCCTCGGTTTGGCCTTCGGCAAGATCGTCAGCCGCGACTGGGCCATAGACGTGGCGCGCGGCTACAACGATTGGCTCTACAATACCTATATGAAACGCAGCCCGCGTTTTAAGGGTATGGGCCTCGTGTCACTCCAAGAGCCCTCGGCGGCGGTAGAAGAACTCAGAAGGATCGTCAAAGAGTTAGGTATGTGCGGCGCGATGTTGCCGTCCACCGGTATTCAAGCCAATCTCGGCGACCCGCGCTACTGGCCGATTTACGAAGAAGCCAATGAGCTCGGCTGCGCCATCGGCGTGCACGGCGGCGCCCATGAGAACATGGGACTCGACGACTTGACGCCTTACGCTCCGGTGCACGCCCTCGGCCATCCGTTTGGCCAGATGATCTCCTTCGGCGGCATGGTTTTCAATGGCGTGTTCGACAAGTTTCCCAACGTGAAATTTGGCTTCATGGAAGGCGGCGTCGCCTGGCTGCTCATGTGCCTTGAGCGTTTCGACCGGTCCTGGGAGACTCATGTTCAACATGACCCGAAGAGGCGCTTTCTCGACTTGAAACCAAAAGAGAAAGTCAGTGAATATATAGCCCGTCACGTCGACGCAGGCCGAGTTTTCGTCGGCTGCGAGGGAGAAGAGCCGGACCTCGCCCACGCGATCAAGCGCATCGGCAACAAACCCTGGGTTTACTCCAGCGACTTCCCCCACGAGGTGAACAACGAATTCTGCAAGCACGAAATCAACGAAATGCTCGCGAACCAAGACATGACCGAGGCTGACAAAGCCGCGGTCCTGCACGGCAACGCGCGCCGGTTCTATAACCTTGGAGCGGTGGGGTTGTAGATGAGCGAACGGCTGTCGAGGTGAAATCCTATGGATACCGAAACCCGCATCGGACTCATTATTCCCTCAGGCAACCGTTTGACGGAGCCGCAATTCAACGCCTACTTGCCCGCCAACGTGGGCGTTCACATCACCCGGCTGCGCATGACCGGAAAGTTCCGCAAGCCGCTGCAAGAGCTAGAACGGCCTCTGACTGAAGCTGCGGAAGCGCTCTCCGATGTAAAACCAGGCGTGATTGTATTCCACTGCACCGCGAACTCGATGGAAAACGGTCTGGCGCACGAAAAGGCCATCGTCGAGATCGTTGAGCGTGCCAGCGGCTGCCCGACGATCACAACGGCGCAGGCCATTACCCAGGCCTTTGACCGGCTCGGCATCAAGAAGCTGGTGCTCATCAGCCCCTATGTGCAATCGACCAATCAACTCGAAGTGAACTACTTGGCCGAGACCGGTTACACGGTACTGCACGAATTGGGTCTTGCCCTGGAAACCCATGCCTACGCCGCTGTAACGCCGGAGGAATGGAAGAAAGTCGTGAAAGAAAACACCCGTGCCGAGGCGGATGGCTATTTTCTAAGTTGCACCAACACGCGCATGATCGAAGCGGTCAATGATCTGGAGCACGATCTCGGCAAGCCGGTGGTTAACAGCAACCAGGCAACCCTCTGGGCCTGTTTGAAAAAACTCGGAATCTCCCACGCCGATAGGCGACTCGGCAGGCTTTTTAACTAGCTGCAACGGGCGTGTCGCCCGTTGGCGACTAGTCAAATAGTTCAAACCGTTCTCTTCGACTGCTCAGGGCCTGAGAAAATCTGCCTCGCTTTGCTTTTGACCCGCCGACAACTTTTCCCGCAAACCCGTATTTCTTTTCTCGACGCGGACGTTGCGGATCGCCATCGCCAAGGCTTTGCGGCTGCCGACGACGATGACCAGCTTTTTGCCGCGGGTGACGGCGGTGTAGAGAATGCTGCGGTAAAGCATCATGTAGTGGGAGGTGTGGAGCGGCAAAATCACCGCCGGATATTCGCTCCCCTGGCTCTTGTGGACTGATGTCGCGTAGGCGAGGCTGATTTCATCCCACTCGTCCGATTCGTATTCCACGACCTTGTCATCGAAATCGACGCGAATCTTGCCCTCTTCCTTATCGATGCCGACGATCCGTCCGAGGTCTCCATTGAATACTCCCTTGTCGTAATTATTGCGCAGTTGCATGACCTTGTCGCGCACGCGCAGGACCGACCCATTCCTTTCCAGCGCTTCCCCCGCCGGATTCAACAGCTGCTGCAACTCGCGGTTCAGTTGCATCGTGCCAAGCAAACCGCGGTGCATCGGCGTCAACACCTGCACTGCCTGGGCTTCCTCGCCGGGGCGCAATTGCAGCATCTTCGGAACTCTTTCCCGCACCAGCTCCTTGATCGTCGCCAAGACGTCTTCCTCGCTCTCGCGCGCGATGAAATCGAAGTCACGCCGTTCGCGGGCATCCGCAAACTGGAGCCCTTGGCCGCGCAAGATCCTATGCGCGTTCATCACGATCAAACTTTCCCGCTCCTGGCGGAATATCCGCGTAAGCACCGCCACCGACACGACTTTGGAATCGATCAAGTCCTTGAGCACACTCCCCGGTCCCACCGACGGCAGCTGATCGACATCGCCGACCAGGATCAGATGGCTGCGCGGATCGATCGCCCGCAAGAGATGATCCATCAAGGTCAAATCGATCATCGAGGCCTCATCGACGATCACCACGTCCACTTGCAGTGGATTGTCCTCGGCGCGCTGAAACCCTCCCTCCCGGGGATTATATTCGAGCAGGCGATGAATCGTCACCGCTTCTTCACCGGAAGTCTCGCTCATGCGCTTGGCGGCACGGCCAGTAGGCGCGGCCAGCGCAAATTTGACCTTGGCGCGCCGAAGAACCGCTAACAGCGACATCAAGAGCGTGGTTTTCCCCGTGCCGGGTCCGCCGGTGATTACGAACACTTTCTCACGAAGCGCCTGCCGGGCAGCCTGGAGCTGGTCTTCGTCGAGCCGGATGGGCAAAGCGGAGAACAGACTGGCGCCGATGAAATCGAAGGCGCCGCGGGCGAAGATCTTGCCTCTTTCCCATGGGCGCGGCGCTCGTTCTTCTTGCAGAAAGGAAGGTGCCGAGATCAGCCGCGTGATGGCCGCAGCTACCCGCTGCTCGGCTTCAAAAAGATCGGTGAGATAAACCCGGCTGTCACCGCTTCCTCGATCCCCCTGGACGACGACATCGCCTGCCGAGGCGAGCTTTTCCACCGCGGTTTCGACTCTCTCCTCTTCCACCGCCAGCATCGCGGCAGCGGCTTTTCCAAGCGAAAACAACGGTAGGAAACAGTGGCCGCGCTCCGCCGCGTCGCGCAGCATGTGCAACACGCCGGCCTGCACACGCAACGGAAAATCGCCGCGAATACCGATGCTATGCGCGATGCGGTCGGCGATAACAAAACCGACGCCATGGACTTGCCGCGCCAGCGCATAGGGATTTTCTCGGACCTGCGCGATGGTCTGCAGGCCGAAGACCCGGTAGATCCGCAGCGCCAGTGACGCGCCGACGCCGTGTCCCTGCAGAAAAACCATAACGTCCTGCATGCCGCGCTGCTCCTGCCAAGCCTGCATGATCCGGCGCGCGCGCACCTCGCCAATCCCTTCGACTTCCAAAATGCGCAGCGGCTGCTCCGTGAGAATTTGCAGCGTGTCTAATCCGAATGCACGCACCAGACGCTGCGCGTAGATGGGGCCGATGCCTTTGATGAGGCCGGAGCCAAGATATTTTTCGATACCTTCAATGGTCGCCGGATCGACTTTATGCCAATGATCAACCTGGAACTGCAAGCCATAACGCGGATGACGCTTCCACGCGCCCGTGACCTTGATCTCTTCCCCTTCGGACACGGGGAAAATCGTACCTACGATCGTCGTTCCCGAACCGTCGTCGGAATCCAAGCGCGCGACGGTATAATGGTTTTCAGGATTATGATAGGTGATCCTGCCGACGGTGCCTTGCAGGGAAAATTTTTGCGGTTCGGTCACTGCAAACCCTCGAATCGCATCCTACTTGAAACAGCTAAGTCGGTAAATGACGGGCCTTGCCTTTTCCGGTGGCGGCGGCTTTAATGAGGCTAAAGCCACTCATGTCCAATCCTCCCGGCCACAGTCGGCCTTTGCCGATTTACGTCGCCCCATTCAGAGCACCAAAGCGCGAGCGCGCGCCGGTACGGCCGCCGGCCTTTGCGAATAGGAGTGCTTAAAAATGGTTTTTGAAAGTTTCTGGGTCGAGGCCGCGCTGATATTTCTTCTGATCCTTGCCAACGGCTTTTTCGCGGCGTCGGAAATCGCCATCATAGCCACGCGTAAATCGCGCGTCGATGCGCTGCTCGAAAAAGGCGTTAAATCGGCCGCGGCCGTCGCCCGGCTGAAAAACGAACCCGATCGATTTCTTGCCACGGTGCAAATCGGCGTCACCTTGGTCAGCACTCTTGCCTCCGCCATCGGCGGCGCCGCGGCCATCGCCTTTTTGAAACCTTTGCTCGAAGCTTCGCCGCTGCCCGTGGTCGCGCAGTGGAGTGAGCCGTTGGCGATCCTGTTTGTGGTTCTGCCAATCGTCTATTTTTCTCTGGTACTGGGAGAATTGGTTCCCAAATCTCTGGCCCTGCGCTTCTCCGAGCAAATCGCCCTGCTGGTTGCAAGGCCCATCGATTTCCTTGCCCGCGTCAGTTCATTCTTGGTGAAGAGCCTAACCGCTGCGAGCAACGCCGTGCTGTGGATCTTCGGCGGCAAGGAAGCCGAAGGGGCGAATTTTATTTCCGTCGAAGAGGTCAAGTCGCTCATCCGTGAAGGCGCCGCCAAGGGCATCTTTAATGAGACCGAAAAGGAATTGATCCACAGCGTTTTCGAGTTCGCGGACACCCCCGTCAAGGCGATCATGAAACCACGCACCGAAATTCACGCCATTGAGATCGGCGCGTCATTAACCGACGTGGCCAAGAGTTTCGTTGACAGCGGCTTCTCTCGCATACCGGTTTACGAGGGTGATCTGGACCGGGTTGTCGGCGTTCTTTACAACAAGGATATTTTTAGAGCACTTCAGGAACGGGGCGAATTTCGCATGCGGGATTGCCTCCATCCGGCATTTTTCGCGCCCAGTTCACTGCCTATTAGCGAATTGCTCAAGCAACTGCAACGCCGTCACCTGGCCCTAGCCCTGGTGGTCAACGAATTCGGCGAAATCGAAGGACTGGCGACGGTTGAGGATATCGTCGAAGAGATCGTCGGCGAAATCCGCGACGAGTACGACCGCGAGGAGCGGGGGCCGGTGGAGCGGCTAGCCGATGGATCATGGATCATCCAGGGTTCTGCTCTGCTCCGCGATTTGAAATCCGATTTCGATCTGCCGTTCGACGAATCACCAGATTACCTCACACTCGCCGGTTTCGTACTCGCCCAGCTCAAGCGCATTCCCCGCGGCGGCGAATGGGTGGAGCGCAACGGCTACCGTCTCACCATCGTTGACATGGAGGGAAGAAGGATCGTCAAGATCAAACTGGAACACGCGAAGCGGACATAGGCCGAATATTTTCTGCCGCAGCCGTGATCAGCGGGAATAACTCTCGTTCGACCCGGATTCCGCAATTGCGCTCAGCAGGAAGCGCGAGGCGGAACCCTTCCCTAGCGAAGTCTCAGCCGAAGGCTGATCCGCCTGTGGCGGAGATGCCGTCTGCTTCTGAGCAGACATCGATCAGCGGTGCTTGAATGGAACGTTAAAGCTCGTGACAGCGAAGTGCGTCAGCGGGAAATGACTTTGAAATTTTCACAGTTGGACGTCTTCGCTGCCCCAGGGTTCCATCTCGCTTTCGGGCTTCTCAGTTTAACTGCGGAATCCGCGGGTTCAACGTTCAACGACCCGTCCCCAGTTTGAACCTAAACCTTAAACTGGCAGAGCCTTTTAGCCTTGGACGGCTATTGCTCCGGATAGCAGCGGATCTCGATCTCGTTGCCATCGGGGTCCAGGAAATAAACCGACGTCGCCTGCCCGCGGGCGCCCCAGCGCGCGACCGGTCCCTCGCGGATCAAGATTTGTCGTTGCGTCAAAAATTTGACGACCTCGGAGAAATCCTGCGGGCCCACAACCAGGCAGAAGTGATTGAGGTTGCCGTTATTTTTAACGGCTGGCTGGCGCGCCCGGGGCTTTGCGTCTTTGATCGGAAACAGGTCAATAATCGTGCCGTCGTTAATGCGTACAGATGGGAACCCGACTTTGCCATTCTCGAACTGTTCGAGACGCTCGGCGTGTAATCCCAAAATCTCCGTGTAAAACTTCAAAGAACGGTCGATGTCTTCTACGTTGAGCACGATATGGTCCAATTCGGTGATTCTGATCCGGTCCATAAGGGCCTCCCTTCGCGCTGCCGAACTGAAGGACTCACGGCGCTGCCAGCGCCCTGAGCAATGCGCCGACTTCCCGCGCAGTGCCCACCGTGATGCGCAGGCACTCGCGTAGCCCAGGCATATCGAAGTACCGCACCAAGATTTTGTTGCGCTTCAACCCTTCATACACACCTCCGAGATTCTCGCCGGGCTTTTTGACCAGAACGAAGTTGGCTTGCGATGGCAGAGCCTCAAAGCCTAGTTTTTTCACTCCGGCGATCAGCTCGCGCCGGCTCCTCTGGATGCGCCGCACGTTGCGCGCCATCCACGGCAGATCTTGGAGCGCCGCCGTGGCCGCCACCAGGCTCAGCCGATCGAGATTATAGGAGTCTTTGACCTTCATCATCCCGGCGATAATTTCCTGCGGCGCAAAGGCGAGCCCGATACGCATCCCCGCCAGGGAGAAAGACTTTGAGAATGTGCGCAACACCACCAGATTGGGCAACTGGCGAACGAGCGGCAGCGCGGAAGCTCCTTCGCTGTCGGCAAAATCTACATAGGCTTCGTCCACCACCAGGATGCCCGAAACAGCTCGCGCGAGCCGGTCGATTTCCTGCACAGAAACGAGCGTTCCGCTCGGGGAATTGGGATTGCATAGAAAAGTTAGAGAAGCCTTTTGTGCAGCCAAGTCGTCGGGCAGTGAAAACGTACCTGGATATTCGACCCGCGCTTTTTCCCCGGCCTGAATCTCGATCAAAGTTTCGTATAGGGAATAGGTCGGCGCCGGAAAGGCCACACGGTCACCGGGCCCGATAAATGAGCGCATTAACATGGTGAGAAGTTCATCCGAACCGTTGCCCGCGATAATATTCTCCGGTGCGACGCCATAAATCGAGGCGGCGACGGCGCGCAAACCATCGCTTAACGGATCCGGATAAAGGCGGAGCGAGGGATTGATCGCTTTTTTGAGAGCCGTCAAAACCCGCGGCGAGGGCGGATACGGATTCTCGTTGGTGTTGAGCTTTATATAGCCGTTATCCCGCGGTTGTTCCCCCGGAGTATAACCGTGCATGGCGGCGATATTGGGCCGCAAATAGGCTGGCATGGCGCGGATTGTAGCCGCGGTGGGAAGCTAATTCAAACAGCGGCGTGCTGGAGGACTGACTCCCAATGCCGCTCGATTCACGCTATCGTCCAAATTTTGGCGCTTTCGTCCAAAATCTAGCTAATCAGGCCGAAAGCCCCTTAAACGCCCCTAAACAAGAAGTGTAACTCGTTGATTTGTCGTTGTTTCACTTTTTACCCCTGGCATGCTTTTCGCTAGAAAGATCCGCGACGCCTATGTTAGATCTTATTTTTGTCGCTTGTGCGATTTCGTTTTGTCTATCTGCAAGGATTTCAAATGCCGCCCGTGGATAAGCCAAAAAGCGAACCGCTCGTTCTACTGCTCGACGAGATTGAGATACTCTCCGCGCAAACGCGCTTGATGGAGCTTTACCTTAAGCGCGCCCATACCGCCGCCTTTGGCGAAGTCGAAAGAATCCATGAACAGTTTCGCGCTAAAGTCACCAACCTCAAGGCCCGACTCGAAAATAAAGAAACTACCATTACCAGGCATCTGTCAGGCCTCCACACCGAACAGCGCCAACTCGTTTCACAAAACCAGGAACTTCTGCAACGGTTAGCGGAACAACAAAATCTCATACAGCATCACCAGGAGGAATCCGAACAACGCGGCGCGGAGATCGCTGCGCTTCGCGAACGGCTGTCTGGCCTGGAAGCCGCCAAGCGGGAACTGGAAAACGCCGCGGCCCCGAGTGTCGATCCAGCGCAGCAAGAACTTAAACCCCAGGTTGCTCAGTTGCAGTCGGAACTTACGCTGAAGGAACAGGCGTTACAGCAGCGCGATGCAGCCGCGCGCCAGGCCGAGCAAAGCGCGCAGGATAAAATCCGTAGCCTGGCGGAGGAACTGGCCAATTACCGCGAGTCGGCAGAGGATCAGAGAGCGGAAATTATGCGCGCTGAAAGCGAGCGCAGCGAGCTGCGCCAGCGTATCGCTCAACTGGAGTCGGCCAGAGAACAAATTGAAGCTCAGGCGCAACGGAATCACGAAGCCCTTCGGCAAGACGGGCAAGCCAAGATCGTGGCTCTACAATCTGAAATCGCACACAAGACGGCGTTATTGACGCGGCACCAAACCACCATTGCGGAGTTGGAACGGGAACTCGGCGTGAGCGCGGAAGCCACCCGATCGGATCAAGCGAACAAACAATCACTGTTCGAGAATCAGGCTGCGGAGATCGCGCGCCGCGACGCACAGATCGCTGCCCTTTCAGGGCGTATCGCCGAACTGGAGGGCTTAGCGCGACAACAACAGCTTGACGCCGCCGATAAGCTGGCGCAGGCACGCGAAAATTTTGCCGCTGAGCTCGAGGCGCTGCGCGCCGAGCTCAGAGAAAAGCAGCAGTTGCTGGAACAAGGGCGAGGCGACCTGCAACATATCGAACAAGAATTGCGCAACCGCAACCGTGAGTTGCAGGGTAAGCTCGCGGCCAAGGAAGCGGTAGTCGAGAGCCAGGAGCACAATCTACGCCACGTCCAGGGGGAACTGTTGGCGGCGCGCGATGCGCTCGGGGAAAAGGAACGAACTCTGGCCGATTGGCAAAATCGCGTCTCCAAGCAAGAACAGAACTTCCTAGCCCAGCGGCACGAGTGGCAATGCCAGTTGACAGAGAAGCAACTCCTGGTTGAGAGTTACCGCGGCGAAATCGAACGGGCAACCGGCGAGATCGCGGCCGCGCTGGAGCGCCAGGGCCGCGAGTTGGAAGAGCGAACCGCGCTTGAAGAGCGCGTCAGACAGTTGACTGCCCAAGTTGACGCGCTTACGGCGCAGCTCAACGAAACCCAGGGGAGTCTCGACCACCAAAGCGAAACCCTACGTCAGTCCGAGGCGCGGCTGGCGGAATTGAGCGCCGCCCTCGGCAGTGCGAGGCAAGCTCTTGATGAGCAACAAACAAGGACGTATCGCGCCGAAGAGGATTTTGCGGCACGCTGCGCGGAGTTCCGAGACGAGTTGGAGCGAAAGGAGCAGGCGCTCCGTGAACACCAGGCCGCGGTCAGCAGGACAGAGCCGGCGCTCAAAGCGCAGATCGAAGAGCTCGAGAGCCGTTTGAACGAGAAAGAGTTTGTGCTGGAAGCGCGGTCGCGCGAGATGGGCATATTGCAAGCCCGGGTCGAGAGCCTATCCGGCCAAACGGCGCGGCTCGAAGCGGCGCATAGGCAAGCCCTGGCGGACGCGGCCAGCGAGAACGACAAGATGCGGCAGGCGCTGCAAGCGGAGATCGCCGGAATGCAATCCGCGGGGACAGAACAACAAGCACTGCTGGACCAGCGGCAAGCCGCGCTAAGCGCAATCGAACAAAAATTCAGCGCCCAAATCGACGTGCTGAAGGAGCAACGCGACCGCCAGCAAACGCTGCTGGACAAACAAATCGCCGAGCTGCGGCAGGCGGAGACTGAAGCGACGACGCTGCGCGAGCGCATCGCCCAGCTCGAGTCCGCGAGCGCCCAGTTAGAATCCGCACCGGCCTTGCCTTCGCGAACTGACGCTGACCGAGTTGCCGCTCTCGAACAACAGCTCCAGTCCAGGGATCAAAGGCTGGCGGAACTCGAGGCGGCGCTTGGGCGCATCGAGCAGGAAGTGCAAAGCCCGGTCGGTGAACCCCGCTCGGAGACAGCGCACGGCGGCGCGGCGGAACAAAGCGAGCAGCTTAGAGCCGCACAAGACAGAATCGATGAGTTGCTCGGGCGTCTGGCTGAGCTGGAAGCGGACCGCCACACCCTGCAAGAGAATGCCGGCCACGAGCTGCAACAACTCAGGGACAGCTTTGAATCGCGCATGGCGAAGCTGCGAATGGAGCTAGCGGCGAAGGAGCAAGCGCCGGCCCAGGGCCGGTCGGCGGAAGACGACCAAACAGCGATTACCCGATTGGAAGAGGGATTTCAGCGGCAGATCCAGGAGCTGCGGGGCCAGCTCGAGGAAAAACACAGCTTGCTTGAAAACCGCAATGAAGAACTCATCAAGGTCAAAGCCGAGATGGACTCGTTGCAGGATCACCTTGCGCGGCTAAAGACCAACCGCGGACCGGAGGTGATCGATGTCCCCTGCTCGGTGGAACTGCGGGAAGAAGACGCCGTCGAAATGCCTCGGGGCTTCGTCAATGGTTCGGCCAGCGGTCCAAGACTGAGGCCTGATCCCCTGCATCTGTGCGCAGCGGAATCGGAGGCAAACCTGGCCGGTGGCGTCATCGGCCACGCAATAAGCAGCGCGGAAAGAACCAATCGGTTTACGCACCTCGAGGGGCGCGTGCGCACGTGGAATCCCGAACCCGAAAGGGAATCGGCTTCGGGCTCCGGCAGGCGATGGAACATGGGCTTATTCAAACGGCGCTGGAAGGTGTAAGCCGGCGGCCGACCGCGCGCGCCGCTGCCAAGTCCACAGCGAATGATTGAACAGAGTTGATTATTTGATTCTCCGAAAAGCGAAGATCAGTTGGAGTAAGGACGAGCATGATACACACTGAACGAGTGTCTACAGGCGTAACCGGGCTTGACCAGCTGCTCGAAGGTGGCTTCCCAAAAGGCCGATCTGTGCTCGTCACCGGCGAGCCCGGCACGGGTAAGACTGTCATGGCGCTTCAGTTTCTCGCCGACGGGCTGGCCCGCGGCGAAAAAGGCGTTTACGTTGCCGCCGATGAAGGGCCCCTCGATATCATTGAGCAGGCGGCGTCCATTGGCTGGGACTTCGAAAAGTTCGTCGAACAAAAACAGTTGGCGATTCTCAATGCCGGAACTTACTTGAGCCCCATTCCCGGCGTCGGCCGGGAGCGCAACATTGATATCCACAAGACAGTCAATGATCTAGCCGGTTTCGTGAATCGGTTGGGCGCCAAGCGCATGGTTCTCGACCCGGCGGGACCGTTTTTACTGATCCGCGACAGCGCCACAAGGATCCAGGACCAAGCACGGTTGCTCGTCAAACTCCTGCGTTCCTCGACCGAAACGACAAACATGCTCACCTCCTATGCCACGCCTCGCACCGGTGAGCGCTTCATGCATGGCATTGAAGAGTACCTGGTAGCCGGAGCCATCGTCCTCGAAATGGTTTGGGCGCAAAAGCGCTTCGCACGAAGCCTGGTCATTGAAAAAATGCGCTGCACCGACGTCCAGCCCGCGCAGATCGAGTTCGACATCATCAAGGGACAAGGCATGGTGTTAAGTTCCTAGCGGCGGGCTTCCAACCTCTCATCTCACCTCGACCCCTCCACCTTGTTGCGCGTGTCTCGTGCTCGTCGCTCATGTTCCCATGCCTCGCGCCATTGAACCCGGATTCTGCAATTCGACTGAGGAGACGGCAAGCAAAGTGGAACCCTGGAGTAGGGAAGGCATCCAACTGCGAAATTTCAAAGTCATTTCGCGCTTGCGTACTTCGCTGTCATGAGCTTTACCGTTCCCCCCAAGCACCGTTGCCCGATGTTTGCTCAAAGGCAGACGGCATCTCCGCCACAGGCGGATCAGCCTTCGGCTGAGACTTTGCTACGGAAGGATTGCGCCTCGCGCTTCCTGTCGAGCGCAACTGCGGAATCCGGGTTGAAAACCGTTGGAATTTTCGCCAAGTCCGGCCCTGTTGCGGCTTTCTTGACAGACCCCAAGACCGTGCTTAAGTTTTAAGCACGCCCGATCAGGCGGCGGAAAATGATTCATAGGCTTTGTTGCGCTCAATCCACCATAGGGATAGGCGCAATGTTCCGACTAATTTGCCGGGACTTTATACCAGCCCGCAGATTATTGAGCAAACCGTTAGGAGTTAAGCATGCGTCTCGACAAATTAACGACAAAATCTCAAGAAGCGTTGCAGCAGGCCCAATCGCTGGCAAACAAGCGCAATCATCAAGCCATCGACGTTGAACATCTGCTTTTCGCTTTGCTGGGGCAAAAAGAAGGCGTTGTTCTATCGCTCCTGCAAAAACTCGACGTTTCTGTTACGTCGCTTGCCGGCGCTCTGCAAAAGGCCCTGGACCGATTGCCTCAAGTTACCGGGGCGGCGGGGCAAACGTTTATTGCGCCCCGCTTGAAAAAGGTCATCGAGAGCGCGGAGAACGAAGCGCAGGCGCTCAAGGACGAATACGTCTCCACCGAACACCTGCTGCTGGCGATGGTGCAGGAGGGCGGCGAGGCCGGCAGAGCGCTGAAAGAGCTCGGCGCCACCCGCGACAAAATTCTCAATGCGCTGGTAAGTATCCGCGGCGCCCAGAGAATCACCGACCCGAATCCGGAAGAAAAATATCAAGCGCTGGAAAAGTATGGCCGCGACCTCACCGATCTCGCGCGCAAGGGAAAACTCGATCCCGTGATCGGCCGCGACGACGAAATTCGCCGCGTGATTCAGGTGCTGTCGCGACGCACCAAAAACAACCCAGTGCTCATCGGCGAACCTGGCGTCGGCAAAACCGCCATAGTCGAAGGCCTTGCCTTGCGCATCGTGAACGGCGACGTGCCCGAAGGCTTGAAGGACAAGCGGCTCATCGCGCTCGACCTCGGAGCATTGGTGGCCGGCGCGAAATTTCGCGGCGAATTTGAAGATCGACTAAAAGCGGTTCTAAAAGAAGTAACCGAGGCCAGCGGCCTGATTATTCTCTTCATCGACGAGCTTCATACGCTGGTCGGCGCCGGCGCGGCGGAAGGCGCCATGGACGCCTCGAACATGCTTAAACCGGCGCTGGCACGCGGGGAATTGCGCTGCGTCGGCGCCACGACCCTCGACGAATATCGCAAACGCATCGAGAAGGATCCGGCATTGGAGCGGCGCTTCCAGCAAATCTACGTGCGCGAGCCGTCGGTGGAAGATACCATAGCCATCCTGCGCGGCTTGAAAGAACGTTACGAAGTACACCACGGCGTGCGCATCACCGACGGCGCAATCATCGCCGCGGCGACGCTGTCACATCGCTATATCAGCGATCGCTTCTTACCCGACAAAGCCATCGATTTGATCGACGAGGCGGCGTCGCGCTTGCGCATTGAAATCGACAGCATGCCCATCGAAATCGACGAAGTGGAACGAAAAATTCTCCAGCTGGAGATCGAGAAACAAGCGCTCAAGCGGGAAGAGGACAAAAGCGCCAAGGAGCGCCTGGCGCAGCTGGAACGGGAAGTTCACAATCTCAAAGAGATTTCGAGCGGTCTCAAAGCGCACTGGCAGAACGAGAAAGAGTCGATTCAGCGCATTCGTTCGCTCAAAGAACGCATCGAATCGACGAGAGTCGAAGAGCAAAAGGCGCAACGCGAAGGCGATCTCAACCGCGCCGCGGAGCTGCGGTACGGCACCCTCACCCAACTGCAAAAGGAGCTGGAAGAGGCGAACCAGAAACTTGTCGAGCTGCAAACGAGCCGGAAGATGCTGAAAGAAGAAGTGGAGGCGGATGATATCGCCGAGGTGGTTGCGAAGTGGACCGGCATCCCCGTGGCGAAAATGCTCGAAGGCGAGATTCAGAAATTGCTCAAGATGGAAGACCGGCTGAAAGTTAGGGTGGTTGGGCAGGACGGCGCTATTCACGCGGTGTCCAATGCGGTGCGGCGCGCCCGCGCCGGATTGCAGGACCAGAACCGGCCCATTGGTTCGTTTATTTTCCTCGGTCCCACCGGCGTCGGCAAGACCGAGCTATGCCGCGCCCTGGCGGAGTTTTTGTTCGACGACGAGCAGGCGATGGTGCGGCTGGATATGTCTGAGTTCATGGAAAAGCATTCCGTGTCGCGCCTTATCGGCGCGCCGCCGGGCTACGTCGGCTATGAAGAGGGCGGCTATCTCACGGAAGCCGTCCGCCGCCGCCCCTACTCGGTGGTGCTCTTCGATGAAATCGAAAAGGCGCACCCCGATGTTTTCAACGCGCTATTGCAAATTCTCGAAGACGGACGCATGACCGACGGCCAAGGCAGAACCGTGGACTTTAAGAATACGGTTATTATCATGACCTCGAATCTCGGTAGTCAGCATATTCAGGAATTGGCAGGTGAAAACCGCGCGGAAATGGAACGGTTGGTGACGGCGGTGCTGCGCGAGTCGTTCAAACCGGAGTTTCTCAACCGGGTCGATGAGACGATCATTTTCAACAGCTTGGGCCGCGAGCAGATCAAGTCGATCGTGGAAATCCAGCTGCAGCGATTACGTCGCAACCTGGCCGAGCGCAAAATAGCCCTTGAGGTCACGGATGGCGCGAAGGCGTTGATTGCCGACAAAGGCTACGATCCGGTGTACGGCGCGCGGCCGCTGAAGCGAACGATTCAGCGATTGATTCAGGACCCGCTGGCGGTGAAGATTCTCGAAGGAGAATTCAAAGAAGGCGATCAGGTCAGAATTGACGCCCGCGGCGATCTGCTAGAATTCAACCATGGCGGATCGGCGCGCATCGACGAAAGCGGCGTCGAGAGGACGGTCCATTGACGGCTGTTTCCAATAGCAAGCGAATTCCGCCGGCACTGGCGAAGGTGCGCAAAGAGCTGCCGCCGCCCGCCAAGATCTTTAAGAGCAAGAAGGACGAAAGCCGCAAGCGCGCCAAGGAAAAGCTGCGCCAGGAAATGAAAAAATCCCCGCCCGGTTGATTTATCAGATCGAAATCTCCGATCTAAAGTTATGAGGGAGCGGTCGAAACCGACACGTTCCCTGCTATTTTTTCATGATCTGCTGAAATACCCTCCGTGCATCCTTCGACAACCTTAGAGCCCGTCCTGAGCTTATCGACGGAACCAACGGAGGAGAAGCTGAAATCAACCCGGATTCCGCAGTTAGACTGAGAGACGGCGAGCGAGGTGGAACCCTGGAGTAGCGAAGGCGTCCAACTGTAAAATTGCAGAGTCATTTTGCGCTTTTGCAGTTCGTTGTTGCGAGCTTTAACGTGCCGTCGAAGCACCGTTGCCCGATGTTTGCTCAAAGGCAGACGGCATCTCCGCCGCAGGCGGATCAGCCTTCGGCTGAGACTTTGCTACGGAAGGGTTTCGCCTCGCGCTTCCTGTCGAGCGCAACTGCGGAATCCGGGATCAATGGAGATGCTTGTCGAAGGATGAGCTCAGTCGAAGCATTCTTAGGGTTTTTCAGCAGAATTTTTCACAATGCCTAAACCCAATATCATCGACGAACAGCGATCCCATGCCCGACTGGTATTGTGGCAGGTCTCTCTCGGTCTCGTTCTTGTCGCCATCAATCATCGCGCGATCCAGGTGGCATTGCCCACGCTCACGCATGTGTTTCATACAGACCTTTCGTTCATCCAATGGGTGCTTTTGGTTTACGACCTGGCCGTGATTGGTCTGGTGCTCACCTTGGGGCGGCTCGGCGACCTTTTCGGGCGCAAATGGATTTATATCTTCGGCTTTTTGCTTTTCGTCCTTGCTTCCCTACTCTGCGGCATGGCGCAAACTTCCGGCCAATTGATCAGCTTCCGCGTACTTCAAGGCATCGGCGGGGCCATGATCATGGCCAACGGGCGCGCGCTCGTGACCGTTAACGTGCCGGTATCGGAGCGCGGCAAAGCTCTCGGCTTGACCTCGATGGCTTTCCACGTGGGCTATATAGCCGGACCCACTCTCGGTGGCTTCATCATCGACACTTTGGGCTGGCGCTGGATCTTTCACCTGACAATCCCCATCGGCCTGGCCGCCGCATATTTCGGCTGGAAAGTGCTCAAGGAGCGCGCCAGAAGCGAAACTAAAATCAAGGTGGATTTTGCCGGGGCCGGGCTGCTGCTGCTCGCAAATACTTGTTTCATTTATGCGCTGAACCAGCTACCGCACCTGGGCTGGCGCCATCCCCTGGTCTATGGCTTTTTTATCGTGTCAGCGGCGAGCCTCGCTCTCTTCATCCGCACCGAGCAACGGGCCGAAACGCCTATCTTGAGCCTAGCTCTGTTTCGCGAGCGATTGTTTACCGCCGGCAACCTGAGTTTGTTTTTCATCACCGCGACGCAATCGGCGATCGGTGTGTTGATTCCATTCTATTTGCAAAACTTGAGGGGCTTCACGCCCACGCAAATGGGCTGGATCCTGATCGGCAGCTCTGCGGTCATAATACTGGTCGCGCCTCTGGCCGGTTGGCTTTCCGACCGGCTCGGCTCGCGCCTGCTTTGCAGCGCCGGCGCGGCGATCATCGTCCTGGGCCAATTCCTGATCGGCGAATTAACGTTGCAATCATCATTATTCCAAATGGTTTTGCCCCAATTACTGATCGGGCTCGGCTGGGCGCTCTTCAACTCCCCCAACCAGAGCGCGATTTTAGGCACGGTGCCGCGGGATAAGGTCGGCGCGGCTTCCGGCATGACCCTGACGACGGGGCGAATCGGTGGCGCCATCGGTCTTGCGCTTTCCGGCGCGATCATGACCTTTGCTCTGGCGGCCAGGGGACTCACGCCGCGCCAGATCGAAGCGCCGGACAGTTGGACGACATCGCCGGGTGCGTTCCTGGACTCGTTCAGTTTCACGGTACACTTCATCAACACTTTCACCGTTTTGTCGATCCTGTTCGCCTTCATGCGCGGCGGGCAAAAAAACTGAATCGCAACGCTATCCGGTTCTTCGCGTTGAACCGCGCCGACCTAGAGGGTAGGATGCCTTCTAATCGCGTTCAAGGTTAGAATTTGCCCAGAGTATCGTACTGTTCTGGAAACCTTGAGTCCCTTCGATAAGTGGCGTGGAAATTGAATTCGTATAAGGTTGGGAGTCCAAGTCCGCCATTTCGGCGGAAGCGGAATCCAGAAGCCTCGGGAATCCAGAATTTTCTGGATTCCGCGTCGCGCTTCCGCCTGTGGTGGAATCGCCGGCTTGCCAGTTAATGCGATTAAATTATGTAACGAACTTCAGAAACACCACACTAGCTCAAGGGAGTGAACCTTGAACTTTGAATATTGAACCTTGAACTTTCATCCGCACCTGTTGTGGACCGCCGCAAAAACAACTTGATCCTGCTTAACGTCTGCATCGGCCAGGCCATCGTCGGTCTCGATCAACGCGCGCTGTTGGTCGCGCTACCCACCTTGACCGAGTATTTTCACACCGCCTTCACCACGATTCGCTGGACGATCTTGAGTTACGATCTCATTCTCATCGGCCTGGTCATCACCATGGGGCGGTTGGGCGATTTGTTTGGCCGGCGCCGGCTTTACACCGCGGGATTCGTCTTGTTCGTTGCCGGCTCGGCATTGTGCGTTTTGGCCCAATCCCCCGCTCAACTCATTTGTTTCCGCGTGTTGCAGGCGACCGGCGGTTCAATGATATCGGCCAATGGGCGGGCGATCGCTTCGATTGCGGTACCGCGGGCAGAGCGCGGTAAAGCATTGGGACTTACCTCAACCGCCTTTCATGTCGGTTTTCTCACCGGACCGACGCTCGGTGGTTTCATGATCGACACCATAGGCTGGCGCTGGATTTTTTCGCTTAACATCCCGATAGGGATTTGGGCCGCCTGGCTCGCCTGGAGATTGCTCGCTGAGACCAAGAAAGATGAGCGCGTCCGGTCCATTGATATCACCGGAGCGTTCCTGCTGCTGTTGACCAACGGACTCTTCATTTACGCCGTCGATCAAATCCCGCAGCTGGGCTGGCGCGATTCGACGATTCTTACGAGCCTGGCGCTGGCCGCCATCGCATGCGTAGTTCTTGTTTTCGTCGAACTCAGGGCGCCAACACCGATTCTAATATTGTCGTTTTTCCGCAACCGGCTTTTCAGCGCAAGCGTTTTGAGCCTCTTTCTCGTTGCCTTTTCACAGGTGGCGCTCAATTTTCTGATGCCTTTTTATCTGCAAAACCTGCGCGGCTTCACGCCGTCTCAAGTTGGTTGGATCATCGTCGCCGACTCGGTAATCATCATGGCGCTGGCACCGATCGCCGGCTGGCTTTCGGACCGTTTCGGTTCGCGCTTGCTTTGCACCACCGGCTGCGCTTTGATCGCCATAGCCCAATTGCTCATTTCCACAGTTGGCCTGGACTCCTCCCTCTTGCGGATCGTCTTGCCGCTCGCCGTTCAAGGGCTTGGTTGGGCGCTGTTCAATTCGCCCAACCAAAGCGCAGTTCTCGGAGCGGTGCCGATGGAGCGGGTCGGCTCCGCCTCCGGCATGGTCGCCACAGCGGCGCGAACCGGCGGCACCATGGGCGTGGCCCTATCGGCGACGCTTTTCAGCGCTCTCTTGTCCGCCGCGGGGTTGAGCCAAACACAAATCGAAGCGCCGCAGAGCTGGAGCGCAGTCGCCGAGACGGTCGCCACTACGTTCAACCGCACCGTTTTCATCATCAGTTTGTGTTCCGTGCTCGCGGTCATTTTCGCTGCGGTCAGAAATACAAGACAAAAAGACTGAACAGTGCGCATCGAAGTTCGGTTTGAAGAGCTTGAAGCTCGGAACCCCTCTGGGTTCGCATTCCCTTGACATGGCTTTGTCCCTTTGCCTACTCTCCCGTCATCTGCCGAATTCAGGGGAACGGCTTATGAAACAATGGGCCAAGGGCTTCCAGTTAACTGCCGGCGCGGTTCTGATAATTATCAGTCAATTCTTGTGCGCCCAAGAAACGAGCGCCGCCGAGGCGTCCAGTCTCCGCGTGGTTTACAACGCTCTCGGCGCCACGATGTCGCCGGCCTGGATCGCTCAAGACCTCGGACTCTACGCCAAGCACGGATTGCAACACAGCCTTAACTATCTCGCCGCAACCACCGCGATCCAGGCGATCGTCGGCGGTACTGAGGAGATCGGCCACGTCGGCAATCAGGGAATCGACGTTGCCCTCGAAGGAGCGGACACGGTCTATATCGCCAGCACGGCGTCTCGATTTATTTTTCGCATGTATGGCGATCCCTCGCTCAAGTCGGTCGCCGATCTCAAAGGAAAAACTTTCGCCGCCACTCAACCGGCGGCGTCGACGGACTACGCCGGCCGCATGTTATTGCGGCGGTTCGGCCTGGTGCCCGATAAGGAAGTGAAAATCCTTTACACCGGAAGCACCCCCGCGGTGTTGACGACGCTTAAAGCCGGCAACGCCGCCGCCGGACTCATGAACGCTCCGCTCACCTTTCAGGCCCAAGAGTTGGGGCTTAAGCAAATCCTTAACGTCACCGAGCTTAACATTCCTTTTGTCTTCGTCGGCATCGTAACCACTCGCAAGATCATCCAGCAAAAGCCGGACGCCGTGAACCGATACCTCAGAGCCTACACCGAGGCGCTATCGATCATCCGCCGCGATAAAGAGACGGCGATGAAGGTGATGGCAAAATTCATGAAGACGGACGACCGCAAAGTGCTGGAGGCGATTTACGAAGAGCACGCGCCAGTTTTGCAGCGAGTTCCGCTCATGACCAGAGACGAAGTCCAGGCCGTACTGGATGTCGTGAAAAATCCCAAGGGGCAGCAGGTAAAGCCGGAGGACTTCTACGACAACTCGTTCATCCAAAGACTCGACGCCTCCGGTTTTATCAACTCGCTGGACGCACGTTAGAGCGAAAGGAATTGACTCGCGGGCGAGCACGAGCACGAACAACGAGCACGATAATGAGCTGGTATCTGCACATCGACATGGACGCGTTTTATGCATCCGTGGAGCAAGTGCTCGATCCGAGTCTGCAAGGCAAGCCCGTAATCGTCGGCGGACGCAGTGGCCGGGGCGTGGTTACCTCGGCGTCCTACGAGGCAAGAAAGTACGGTGTCCATTCGGCGATGCCGGGGTTTCAGGCACGAAAACTCTGCCCGCAGGGAATCTTTCTGCCCAATCGCCGGCGTGTCTATAGTGAGTTTTCCGAGAAAGTTTTTGCCATCCTCGACCGGTACTCACCGGAAGTTCGCGCCGTCTCCATCGACGAAGGCGTTGTCGATCTGACCGGCACCGAGAGACTTTTTGGCCCGCCGCTCAAGACCGCGGATCGGATTATTAAAGAGATCAAAACTAAACTCGGTTTACCGTCCTCCGGCGGCGTATCCACCAGCCGCGTCGTCGCCAAAATTGCCGCGACGCTGGCCAAGCCCCAGGGACTGATTTATGTTGCCCAGGGGGGCGAGACGGAATTTCTCGCGCCGCTTGACGTCAAAACGATTCCCGGCGTCGGGCCCAAAACCCATACGGATTTGCTGCGTCGCGGCATCAAGACCATCGGGGATTTATTGAACCGGCCGGAGCTCGCCGCGCGATTCTTCGATCTGTCGGAGAATTCCGGACGCGAACTGCGTCACGATCACTCCGTGGGCAACGAGACCACACTGGAAAAATCGTTGACCGACAGCGAGTCGATGGAACGGGTCCTATGGGAGCTGGTGGAAGAAGTCGGCGCCAGGTTGCGCAGCGAAAAGCTCTTCGCCCGCTGCCTGACGGTGAAAATCCGCTACTCGAATTTTGAAACCATCACCCGGTCGCGCACGCTTGCATCGCCTACCTGTTTCGACCGGGAGATCTTCGACGTGGTGCAAGACCTACTGCGTCTCAACCTCGCGCGCAGACGCGCCGTGCGGCTCCTGGGTGTGAGCGCCAGCGCCCTGCAAAGCTCGGGTTGGCAAGAACCGCTGTTTGACGGGCCGAAACGGCAGTCATTGGAGAAGCTCTACGCCGGCATCGATCGGCTGCGCAAGAAATATGGCGACGACGCCATCGGTTCCGCCACGCCGCGCAAGCGCGACGGTTGATGAGACGGGAATAGCAGGCACGTTGAACCAGCCAAATAACGCCTCACAAATCGCACTTGCGGGTCAGCACATTGAACCACACCCTAAACATGTCGCCGAGCACCCGAACGTAGTCGAAAGGACGCACATGGCTGCGCGGGTCATTGATCCATTGGGCGGGAATAATGCCGGTCTTGCAATTCAGGGCGCGCGCCAAAGCCAAAACTTCAATATCGAAAGCCCAATCGTCGATCGTCGTCCGCGCAAAAATTCGCTGAGCCGCCTCGGCGCTAAAGGCCTTGAAGCCGCACTGGGTGTCCCAAATGCCCCGCACCGCGAATAATTGAACCAGTGCATTGCCCATCTGGCCGACGATGCGTTTGTGCCAAGCCTGCGGCACGACTTGGCGCGCGCCGCTAGCGTCCTTGGGATTTCGCGACGCGATGACTACGTCATAGCCCTCGTCGAACAACGGTTTCATTTTGTCAAAGTGGGCGATGTCGGTGGAATTATCGGCATCGGTAAAAAGCCGTACTTGGCCGATCGCCTCCAGCATTCCCTCTCGGACTGCGTATCCCTTGCCGCGATTGACGGCGCGTTCGATGATTCTGAGACGATCAATTTCACCGGACATTTTTCGCAAGACGTCCGCCGTGGCATCAGTCGGACCATCGAGGACAACGAGGATCTCGTACGTGTATGAACTCTGCGATAGATATTGCTGCAAGCGCCTGAGGGTCGAGGGCAATCTCTCCGCCTCATTGTAAGCGGGAACAATCACTGAGAGAAAAACGCTCTGCTGTGGCAATTTTCGGCTCCGCGATTTTTCGACCACCAAGACACATATTACAACCGCATAGTAATCTATCTTGCGGCCGAACTTGAACGCAGAATCCGCAGCGCTTCGCGCAGATGCTTGGCTGCTTCATCCTTCCTGCCGAGTTCGAATAGGCCGCGGCCCAGACTTTCGTGCGCTTCGGCATTCTCGGGCCGAAGTCGCGTGGCCTCGGCGAAATAATGCACCGCTTCGTTAAACTTCCCCTGGGCTGCCAACACCTGTCCTAGTTGCAAGGCAATTCGACCATCCTTGGGGTCGGCTCTTGCGGCGGCCGTTAAGATTTCCGCTGCTTCGTCGAGGCGGCCTTCCACGGCCAAGATCGTTCCGAGTTTGACCCGCGCTGCGTTACGTTCCGGTGCCAACTCCAAGACCTTACGGAACTGCTGAACCGCCTCGCCGCTCTCGCCCTGATTCACCAATCCTGCTGCCAATTTCCTCCGAGCGTCGATTGCGCCGGGATTGAGTCGGACAACAATCCGATAATGTTCGACCGCTTCGGCAATCTTACCTGGCTTTTGCAGCAATCGCGCGGCCCGTTCGTGAGCGTCCCAGCGCAGCGGATCGATCTCCACCACTCGTCTATTGGACGCGATCGCATCCTCGTACTTGCCGTGTGCCTCCGCCAGCGTCGCCAAATTGAAGTGAGCCCGGCTGCTTGGGTTCGCCGTCGCGGCTTGTCTCCATAACGTCTCGGAATCCCGCCACGCGCGAGCCTGATTCCAGGTGAGACCTCCAAGCACGGTAAGCGCGACTAGCGTTAGTCCGCTGCTCCAAAGCAGCGGCTGCGTCCCCAAGCTGCGACCCGGGCCAGCATGCCGGAAGTGGATGACAACAACGCCGAGCAGCAATGCCCAGGGTAAGCCAGCGAGGTAAGTGTAGCGATCCGCCAAGGTTTGCTCAGCGGGAAATTCGCTGCGGAATATTGGCAAAAGTAGCACCAGATAGCAAAGCCAGGCTGGCGCTAGAGCTGGCCATCTGTCGCGGATATGCAGGACTCCCGCACAGATGACCACCCCGACTGCGGCATAAACGGCAGCGGACGATCCGGTCAACTCGTACGCTGGCGACAAGCCAATGGGCAGGATCGCTTTCCAGAGAAAGAACGCGGGAGCCGCCAGTTGATATTGAGCCCAAGTAAAAAAGTCGTCTTGATACGCTGGCTGGGTGATTGGTTCGTAATGACGCGCGGCAATATTCAACACACCGAAGGCAACGGACAATGACAAATAGGGTGCCTTTTGCCAGATTAGCCGGCCCGCAGCGGACCGAAGGCCACTGCGCTGGCCGGCCAGACGTTTCAACGGATAACTGTCAATGATTAATAGAATGACGGGTAGGAGAAGACCGCTGGGGCCGGCAAAGAGGGAAAGCAGATAAGCGCATATCGAGAAGATTGTCCAGCGCGCCGGATTGCGGTGAACGCTCGCGGGAGCGTTCGCCTTGAGGTAACCTAAAAGACTCAAGAGAAAAAACGCTGAAGCGACCATTTCGCCGCGCGCAGAAGCCCACGCCACCGGTTCTACCCGAAGCGGGTGAAGCGCAAAACCAAGTGTCGCAATTCCAGCCGCTACTCTAAACCACGCAGCGTCGGTAATACGATCGTCCGGACTCCAGTGCCAGAACAACTCCAGGCCGATTCGATAAAGGAGCACTGCATTGACGACATGAAGCGCGAGATTCGTCAAATGATGGCCGAATGGATCCGCCCACCAAAGAACATGGTCAAGTCCGAGAGTCATCCATGAGAGCGGTTGGTACCAGCTTAAATGAAAGCCCGCGAACATCCATTGAAGATCGGTCCAACCGAGTCCACGGTTACCAAAGTAATCCCCGAGCAATCTATTGTCCGCGTCGATAAAACCATTGTTCAGCACGGGAAGAAACACCAGCGAGGTAACCCATACGATAAGCGTCGGAAATAGATTTTTCCAAACCTTCAGGCTACGCTCATTGGAATGAACCAGAGTTTGCGCATGGGACGACTCGTTCCGGGTTGACGCGGTTCTTGAAGGCGTTTGAGCGCGTCGGCTAGGTTTTTTTGATTTCATATGAATCGGTGAAACATTGAGGCGGAACAATTCGGGCTAATTCTTTCGGCGGCGCCTGCGCGATGCCACCGCGGATATCACTTTACTTCTTTGCGGCATTCCCCGACGTGATTGCGGCGCCGCGGTAAGGGAAATCGGATATTTGGTTACGCAAAACACATGATACAGAACCTCTCCTAGAACTCCGGCGATCAGCGCTACCCAGAACAGACCTTGGTAGAATTGATAGTGATTCGCGATCAACCGCTGCCTGAGTGTCCATACGCCCGGTTCCATGACGCCCTGCAAACCATAGGCTGCTGCTGCTGCGGCAAAGACCGCGCTGTACAACAAAGCGGCAAACAAAAGCGCTCGCGCCATATGTCCTTTCCACCCTTCGAGATGCCAAAACGCCGGCAGACCAAACGCCAGAATCGGATACAAAGGCATGAAAAACCGTCCCATCCCCCAACCCACTGAACCATGATGCTTCATGGTGATGATGAACAAGAAATGCGCTGCCGCCAAAGTCACCAGCACCAACCGCGCAGGCCGGCTTAAAGAACGACCCCGGGCCAACCCCGCTACGCCTAGGAAAAACACCGGAAACAACCACAATAATCCATATTCGAAATGCCATAGATAAAAGCCCACCTTTTCCCAGGCATTAAAAAGGTCAAAAGGCGAGGGATAATTTTTGTCGAATCCGCCAGCCGAATAGCCAGTAGCCAAGGGAGAACCAAAAGCCAATATGTTGGTAATTGGCAGGACGGCCAGGGTCGGCAAAAACATTACCAAAAAAAGCATAATGTCGCGGCGCGGCGGCCGGCCGGCTAACATAAACCCGCAAATCAAAAGCACAATCGGAACGACCAAATAGGTCGTCACAACGCTGGAAGCGAGCAGAAACCCGGCAACGATTGGACAAATGATTGCGCCAATTCCCTGGGACGTTGCCAGGCACTGCCAAACGGTTGCCCCTATAAGGATCAAGGCGACCGCTAGGCTATCGTGATAAAGGACGCCGGATGCCGACCACCAGGGACTACAAAGAGCCAACGCCATGCTGGCAAGCAACGCTGCCGACCAAGGCACGCGCCAGTGGCGGGCCAAAATGAAAACACACATGATGCCCAGCGCGCCAGGGGCGCGGCAAAGTCCAGATCAAGACTCTCCACACGAGACGTTCGTGGGTTTCAAATCGCCATGGTCACTCTCTTGGTCACCTACGTGCCATGGATCAGCCTTGGGTTGGTCAATCTCGTCAACTGGCTGACGCGGATATTGGAAAAATAGAGTGATGGAGTAATGAAGTATTGGAGATTCCGGACCCGTCACTCCAAACACTCCATAACTCCGATTCTCGAGTTCGTAGCCTGGATGGAGTGAAACGGAATCCAGGACAAGACGCCCC
>DATBLC010000306.1:0-3029 GCA_036555515.1 Binatia bacterium | reverse complement strand
GCCACGACTTCTTTTGCCGTTGCCTCCAACGCGTCGCCGTTTAGAGGGTCTAAATCCCATTTCCTTTTCTTAGCGTCGGCGATAAGCGCCGGATCGTTCATGGTCTTGGTAAAGGCCTCTCGCAAAGTCTTGACCCGGTCAGCGGGCGTTCCCGGAGAACTCAT
Source organism: Binatia bacterium (assembly GCA_036555515.1). Lineage (GTDB taxonomy): Bacteria > Desulfobacterota > Binatia > UBA9968 > UBA9968 > DATACQ01. Next base: position 2,865 of record DATBLC010000306.1, on the reverse strand, counting down.
AATAGGCCGGCCAAGATCCCCCGGGGAAAGCAACACTTTGGCAAGCCGCTTCACCGTATCCTGTGTTTTATGTTTTTCCATCAGCTCATATAGAGTTGGAACCTCGGGCAACTTCGAATAGCGCGCGGCGCCGCTCTGGACCAAAGCGCGCACGAAACCCGTCTTGATCCAGGTGCGGGTAGGTTCGCGGCCAACGTACGCCGAGACGGTACCAGCCCTGCAGTGCACCTCTCCTTTCTCGATCGCCAGGTTCATTTCGCCGCCGCCCCCGTAACCCAGCACCATGTGAAGCTTGACTCCCAGTCCCTCTTCGAGGAGCTTCGGCAAGAAGTAACCGAGTCCGGAACGAGCCAGTGCCGCGCACCTCGGCGGTTCAGTGGCCTTGCGCAAATCCTCCAGCGTCTTATATGGGACATCCGACCGGATAAACAAAACCTGATCGATCCGTTCCGGCGAGCCTATCCAGGAAAAATTCCGCCAATCGAACCTCACTTCCTTCGATCCGAGAAGCTGATCGATATAGATGGCCGGGTTGACGAAACCGAGAGTTAATCCGTCTGGTTTGGCGACATTGTAAACATAGTTCGCCGCGATTACCCCGCCAGCTCCCCCCATGTTTTGCACCACGATATCTGGATTTCCCGGAATGTTTCTACTGAGATGCGGCGCCAAGAAACGCGCCCAATCGTCCTGAGCACCGCCTGGCGTGTTGCCCACCACCAACCTGATAGACTTGCCTTTGAAGAATTCGTCCGAAGCTGCATGACCAACGCTCGAATACAGCGCGATCCCGACCAGCAAGAAAAAGCAGACAATAGCTCTTTTCATAAACGCTCCCCCTCGTAAGGTGTGTAGGTTGCTCATGGGTGCCGCGTAAAATAGGGTAAAATTGGCATGGCTGTCAATCTGAAACTACCACCGTCAGCAAGAAACCAATTTTACGGCCGGAGAATCTCGTGTTTCTTGAGAAATTTCAGGGCAACCTCATCGAACGCAGCCGGGTCTTCAAGGCAACAGGCGTGTCCGGCGCCGGCGATCACATGGTGCTCGGCGCCGGCGATTTTCCTGGCCATCTCCCGGCTGCGCGCCAGGGAGTTATCGAACTCGCCGTTGATTACCAGGACCGGCATTTTGAGCTCGGGTAGGCGCGCAGTGAAGTCGCGGTTTTGCAGCGCATGAAAGATCTCTGCGATGGCCGTGGCGTTGAGCTTGGGGTCCATCTCCGTATGCATGCGGAGCAAGTATCGTCCGAGTTTCGTCTGAGGAAAGTCATTGCTAACGAGAGAAGTCAGGTGCTGAATATGATAGGCGGGCACGCCCTGAGTCATATAACCGTCGATGCGGCTGGGGTAGCGGTCGCCCGGCTGGCTGCTACAGCCGACAAGAATCAACGCTTTGAATAACCAAGGCTGGTCGAGGCCCAATTGCAGGCCCATTACCCCGCCGACGCTCACGCCGAGAAAAACGGCTTCCTGCACTCCTTCCTGGCGGCACACCGCAACCACATCTTCGCATAAATCCGTCATTGTGATCGGCGTCGACGGTTTGTCGGAATATCCGTAGCCGCGCAGGTCAATATTGATGACTTTGAAAAACGTGGATAGGTGCGCGACCTGATAGAGAAACATGCGCCGGTCGAACGGGTTGGCGTGCACGAGCACAAGGGGAAACCCCTCGCCGGAAACTTCGTAGTAGGTATTTACGCCGTTTCTAACGCTGTACGGCATGCGGCTTCTCCGCCATTAGGATAAATTCAGGATTCACCACGAAGTGATTCATGATCTTACGCTCGCCCAGGGAGGATGAAAACGCAGAGTTCGTCATGCCGGCATGGTTCGCCGGCATCCAGGTTCGCAAAGATGCTGCCGGAGACGTCCAGATCCACCTGGATTCCAGCGCTCCATGCTGGAATGACGCCATTGAGGGGTTCGGCTTAACTGACCGAGTCTCCTCCCGCGGGTATTTTCTACGAAGATCACGAAGGGCACGACGGGTTCGGATATATTTAATCTTCAACTTCGTGTCCTTCGTGGTGAAATCTCGTTTCGATTGATTGCGGCCCCGCCGCGCCAGCCCTCGCGGCGACAATTCATCGCAATTAACAAGCGAATCAGTCGTTCGCATGCAAGGCAAACGTCGCCGAATCCTCGTTGGTGATCTGCAGACGGAAACCGCTCGGTTCTTTGAAATACGTGCCCAGCTGCCCCGGCCGCCGTCCCTCGCGCTCGCCATGCTCGTCGCGCTCCTCAATGCCCGCCGCGTGCAGTTTGTCGACAATGGCGTTGAAGTTGTCGTCGGTCACCGCAAAGGCGAAGTGCCGTCCGCGATACGCCGTTTTCGTGACTTCGCTTAGTTCGCTGACTTGATTCAAAATCACGCGCTGGCCCGACGGGAAGGCGACGGCGGCCATCCCATTCTTCTGTTCTTGCACCGCGCAGTTGAGAATGCGTTTGTAGAACTCCACGCTGGCGTTCAAATTGGTTGTATCGAAATGCAGATGATCGACTTTGGTCTTGCCAATGCCCTTCGCCTTCGTGATCTCGAGAAAATTGCCTTCGCTATCCTGAAACACCAAGCCCTCGTTCCACACGCAAGCCAAGCTGTTCTCTTTCTCGATGTTTCTAACGAAGGAACTCTCTTTAAGGATTCTTGCCGCCATTGAATCGTACTCCGCCTCAGGCACCAGAAACGAGTGGCGCGGATAGGAGTTGGCGCTCTCGCGCTTGGGCAAGGTGGCCTTTCCCTGGGAAAAGAGCCCGACGTGATTTTCGCCCAACTTCATGAAGATCCGCGTCATGTTGGGCGTTACGTCCCGCCGCAAAGTTCTTGCCCCGAGAACTTCGGTGTAGAATTTCTCCGCTCGAT
>DATBLC010000305.1:0-8516 GCA_036555515.1 Binatia bacterium | reverse complement strand
TCGAAGGAAGCGCGCGAGCGCGCCGAAGCCGAGCTCAAGAAGCTCAGGCAGATGAGCCCGATGTCGGCCGAGGCGACGGTGGTGCGCAATTATCTCGATTGGCTTCTCGGCATTCCGTGGGCCGCCAAGAGCAAGATCAAGCGCGACCTGGACGAGGCGCAAGTCATTCTCGATCAGGACCATTACGGGCTTGAGAAGGTCAAGGACCGCATTGTCGAATACCTCGCGGTTCAGAACCGGACCAATCAGCTGAAAGGCCCGATTCTCTGCCTGGTCGGCCCTCCCGGCGTCGGCAAGACCTCGCTCGGCAAATCGATGGCGCGCGCCACCGGCCGCGAGTTCGTGCGCATGAGCTTGGGCGGCGTGCGCGATGAGGCCGAGATCAGAGGCCACCGCCGCACTTATATCGGCTCGATGCCCGGCAAGGTCATTCAGTCGATGCGGAAGGCGAAGAAGATCAATCCGCTGTTCCTGCTCGACGAGATCGACAAGATGGGCGCCGATTTCCGCGGCGATCCGGCTTCGGCTCTGCTCGAAGTGCTGGACCCTGAGCAGAACCATACCTTCAACGACCACTATCTCGAGGTCGATTACGATCTATCGAACGTGATGTTCGTGACCACGGCCAACACGCTCAATATCCCGCCGGCCCTGATGGACCGCATGGAGATCATTCGTCTCGCCGGTTACACCGAGGACGAGAAGATCGAGATCGCCCGGCGTCACTTGATACCGGCCCAGACCAAGGGCCACGGGCTCGAGCCCGAGGAATGGAGCCTCGACGACGACGCACTGAAAGAGGTCATCCGCCGCTATACGCGCGAGGCAGGCGTCCGCAATCTCGAGCGCGAGATCGCCAAGATGGCGCGGAAATCGGTCAAGGAGCTGCTCACCACCAAGAAGAAGTCAATCCAGGTGACCCTCAAGAACATCGAGGACTATCTCGGTGTGCCGAAGTTCCGCTATGGCGAGGCCGAGCTTGAGGATCAGGTTGGCGTGGTCACGGGTCTCGCCTGGACCGAGGTTGGCGGCGAGTTGCTCACCGTCGAAGGCGTGATGATGCCCGGCAAGGGCAAGATGACCGTCACCGGCAATCTGCGCGATGTGATGAAGGAGTCGATCCAGGCGGCCAACGCCTATGTGCGCTCGCGCGCGGTCGAATTCGGAATCAAGCCGCCTTTGTTCGAGAAGCGCGACATCCACGTGCACGTGCCAGAGGGTGCAACCCCGAAGGACGGCCCTTCGGCCGGCGTCGCCATGGTCACCGCCATCGTCTCGATGATGACCGGCATTCCGGTGAAGCGCGACGTGGCCATGACCGGCGAAATCACGCTCCGTGGCCGGGTGCTTCCCATCGGCGGCCTGAAGGAGAAGCTGCTTGCCGCCCTTCGCGCCGGCATCAAGACGGTGATTATTCCCGACGAGAATGCCAAGGATCTCACGGAGATCCCGGACGAGCTCAAGAATGCCCTCGACATCCGCACGGTTTCGCGCATGGACGAGGTGGTGAAAATCGCCTTCGTGCGCCCACCGCAGCCCATTGTCTGGGAGGAGGAGGGCGAGGAGGCCGGCAAGATCGTGCCGCCGAAAGAAGAGGCTCCGGCTGGCGTAACTGCCCATTAATGGCGCAAAACGGCGCTTTTTGCCGTTAACCTGCCTCAGTTTTATGGTTCGGCTCGAGTCCTCGGGCCGGACCATTTTTGTTGATTTTCCGCGTTTTTTGGCTCAGTCATACACCACTTGTTTGTGACTCGGAGCGTACCCAAGCGGCCGTGGGGGGATAGGACCTCCGCAAGTTAAGGCCGAGCGAAAGGATGAACACCCGTGAACAAAGCTGAACTTGTCGCCCAGGTGGCGAAGGAATCTGATCTGTCGAAGGATGCGGCCGAGAAGGCCGTGGACGCGACGTTCAAGAATATCGAGAAGGCTTTGAAAGTCGGCGATACCGTCCGGATCGTGGGCTTTGGCAATTTTCAGGTCGCGCAACGCAAAGCCTCAACCGGCCGCAATCCACGCACCGGCGCCGAGGTTCACATCCCTGCCTCGCGCGTCCCGAAATTCCGCGCCGGCAAAGCCCTGAAAGAGGCCTGCAACAGCTAGCCTCGCAGCAGATTGTTCTTTTCTGAGGCGGAGTCCCGCTTTCATGCGGGCTCCGCCTTGCTGTTTTCCGCTAGGCAAGGAGAGGGCGGGCGTTTTATCTCGCATCCTTGGCGGGCGGTTAGCTCAGCTGGAAGAGCGCCTGGTTTACACCCAGGAGGTCGGCAGTTCGAGACTGTCACCGCCCACCACGCTTCGCTCCTGAGCGCGCCATGAACATCGAGTGTCCAGCATCCATGCGCTCCCACGTCCAGAAGGTCCTGGGCGGGGAATACGACATTCCTTACCGGCACAATGCACCGGTGATCCTGGACATCGGGGCGAATGTCGGGAGTTTCGCGGCCTGGGCGCTCAGGCGCTGGCCGGGAGCCCACGTCCATTGCTACGAGCCGCTCCCCGACAATTTCGCACTGCTCAGGAGAAACCTGGGTCAATTCGAGGGAAAGTCGGTGAGTTTGCACAACTTCGCGGTCGGCGACCCGAGCCTGACCCGGCTCTACCTTGGCCGCAACAATTGCGGAGAGGCGAGCTTCTACGACATCGGCGAGCAATCGACGGCCTTCGTCGAGGTCGAGACCAGGACGCCCGATATCCTGCCCGAGGCGCAGATCGCGAAGATCGACACCGAAGGCTCAGAGGTCGAAATTCTCACCCGCATGACATCGCTCGATTTCGACGCCGTCATGCTCGAATATCACTCCGAGGCGAACCGCAGGAGGATCGATGCGCTGTTGAAAGATTACGTGCTCGTTGGCGGTCATATCCGCCACCTGCATCGCGGGACGCTGAAATTTGCGCACAAGCGGCTTATCGGGGCGGCCAAGGGGCGCTCGCCTTGACTTGGCGAATCCCAACCCGTACATGCCTCTGACGGATTGCCCCAGGCCGCTGTCGCGGCCGGCGAGGGGGTGTAGCTCAGTTGGTTAGAGCGTCGGCCTGTCACGCCGAAGGTCGCGGGTTCGAGTCCCGTCACTCCCGCCAAATACCTCGACTCCTCGTATTTTCCCCCAAAAGAGCCGGCTAGCGCCAGCCTCGGCGTTCCTTCCGACCGTAGACTAGGAAATGCTCGTACGGATCAATCTCGTGTTCGAAGAGATCAGAATACGAAAAGACATAGAACAGAGGATTGAAATCTATCGGGACACCGCTGGCACGCCGATAGGGCGAGTTGTCAATCTTCTGCTTGATGCGGGCGAATTTGCTAGCTTCCGGCTCGTCGCCCCTTAAGACTTTCATCTGAAGCTCCGGCTTGTTGTCAGTACTGAACATGCCGCCGATGCGCGTTACATCAAGCAGCCGCAGCCGGTTTACCGGAACTCCCCGCGTCAAGGCATAATCGCCCGAAGCTGGTTGCGCACCGCCGCGGTAGCTCTTCGACCGCAATGAAATCTCGACCCACGGGCCGAACAAAGCGCGTTTCGGGATCAGCACGGACTGCTCGAAAGCCGCGATCCGCCCTCTGAGATCTATCGTCGCAAGAAATGTACCGTTGGCAAAAACCTGCATGTAGGCATGCTGGCTCACAAGGAACTGCTCCGCCATGCCGAGGACAAGGAGGTGGTCGCCTGAATGATTGAGCGGAATCAACAATCTCGCATCGGCGCCACCATCGGTCCAGAAGCTGTCCCGGTCAGGCTCTCCCCAGCCAGGTCCGACGAGCTGATCGACGACCGAACCCTCACTCAGATCGTAATGCTCCTGGCAGGGCGCAGGTCCGGTCAACGGCTTCGACAGAGGGCCGGCCAGTCTGATCAGCCACCGCTCAAGCTTCGCGTTGCGCCCTAGCGATCGCCAAATCGCGTAGAGAGCGGGACGTTTAAGCAGCGCCTTCTGGGTATGAGACCGGATGCGGGCGCTGCCAACTGACGACCTTGCCCGCGCCGGACCCCTCATCTCGGCCGGTACGACTTCGGAGAGACCAGCTTTTTCGAAAATCGAAAGAAGATCTTCGAACGCGTCGAGCAGATTCGCCTTTCTGAGCAATAGAAGTAGCCTCTTCTTCCCACAGAGTGGCAGCAGCGCCGCCGCGTCCACGACAGTTTGCAGCGTATCGGCATGAGTTCCCACGAAACCGTGATGGATCGCCGAGAGCAAAGCGAACTCGGGACTTTGCAACAGTAGCCTCCGCCCGTTGAACTCGAACTGCTCCCCCGTCGCCCACATTTCCTTAGCTAGCCAATCCTCGAAGGGTGTACCGCCAAGCCGCCAATGGAGATCTAGCTCGGCCCGGTCCTTGTAAAAGTTCCAGCTGTCCCGGCGCATACGGCTTCGGTGCAGGAGCGACAATCGCGTGAGACCAAATGCCGGCGTCCAGCCGGCTTCGACCAGCACCTGATAGGCCTTGTCCAGAGCGTCCGCAGGAACGTGGAAGTCGACATCGAAGAGAGACCGCGAAGACCAGGCGTCGAACCTGATGCAGATCGCCATGCCCTTGGTGAGCATCACAGGGGAATGCCGACCAAGCTCTTCGAGAGCCGGGAGCGTCGCTCGTGCCAACAAATTCGTTCTGGTAAAATTGGCCTTGGCTTTTCCGCGGAGTTTCGGCGGCAGAAAAAACTTCGGTGCGATACGCGTTAGATTTCCATGAACTGCAGTGAGCAGGCGCAATTCCGGACGCGGCGCGTCCTCAAGTTCGATCTGTTCTGTCCACGCCTTCCAACTCGCCGTGGCGAGTACAGGATCTCGATGGAGTGCAGCCTTGAGCAGCAGCTCTTCGCGCTCGGAAATCGGGTGCGCCGTCATTGGCGCGTTCGCCTGTGGTGGTCCCGAATGACGCGCAGCAAATCGCGGCGCGCATTCGGCTGGTCGCGGCTGCCAAGGTTGTCGCCGTGGATTCGGCGAAGCAGAACGAGCCTATCTACGATCTCGAAGCGCAGACCCAGCACTTCGGCCCGGCTCATCCAGTCGACAATCCCTGCATGCGCCACGTCGGTTCGGAACTCGCCGATCCGGTCAACGGAGGTGCGCTTGATGAGGAGTGAACCGAGAAGCCTGGCGGGCTGCGGTCTGTTGATAGGATTGAGCCGATCGTCGGTGTTGACGACACTCCCGAATACGTAGTCGGTGCCGATATCACTCTCAACGGCCTGAATCATTGCAATGAGACGGCCCCTCGGCCAAACATCGTCGCAGTCCAGGAATGCTAGGTACCGACCCCGCGCAAGCCGGATACCGTGATTTATCGCGGCTCCAATACCAAGCGCTGGTTGCGAGACGACAAGGGGCGAGAAAGCATGCTTGCGGGCTCTATCAGCGGAATCATCGGTTGACCCATCGTCAATTACGATCGTCTCAAGATCCGTGAACTCTTGCACCGCGATGCTATCCAAAGCCTCGTCGAGAAACCTCTCGCCGTCGCGAACGCAAACAATCACGGAGACAAGAGGCTGCTCGGGCATCGCTAGACCGTTTCCAGCAATTGGGCGATTGCATCTGGCACCGCCTCGACGTCGGTACCGAGTTCGAGATGAAAAACTGGAACGCTGTGCACAAGCTGCATGATAAGCCGTGGCGTGACGGATGTTCCGCCCAGCAATCCCAAGATCGTGCTTGGCAGGATCGCCTTGATGGCCTCGGCATGCGTTCCGGGAAGGACCTTCGTCCCGCGCTCGGTGCCAAACCGCGGTAAGAGGATCGCCGCGAGTTGAGCTGAGTGCACCAACGTCAAATCATCATCTTCGAAGAAAATGATTCCCTTCTTATCGGGAAGTTCACGCGGGTTCACGATCAGTGGTTCCAGAGCGGGCAGCAAGTTAAGCGTCGGGCGCCACATCTTTGCCGTCCTATAGACCATGTGGATCGTGGCATTACCGGGCTCGACCGCACAGTAGTCGTCGCCAATGTAGCCGAGACCGGCCAGCGCGCTTGCAAGAACAGTCGTGGTCTTACCGGATCCGCCCTGGCCGGCGAGCAGGGCGGCTTTGCCCCCAAGGGCGACGGCCGCGCCGTGGACCAACTGCATGCCATGCAGATTGCAGTGCCAAGACAGGACGGTCCGAAACGGTATCGCTGTTACCCAGGTGGACAGCGCCGCAATGCTAGGAAACCAAGTGTGTGAGACATCGTCGGCAAAGTTGTAAACGCTCAGTGAGTTCGTACCGATGTCGAATGCGCATCGTATCGGTTGATCAGAGAACCCGCCGATGAGTCCAAATTGCGTTTGATCGGCCGGTCCCCACGGCGGATTTGGCGGGAGTTCATCTTCACCGGTCCCGTCCCAAACCAATAGCTGATGCAACGAAGTCGGAAGACTCCGATCGCCGAGTCCCGACGACCTTCTCGGAAAAGCGCGACCGAGCCAAGGACCTCTGTCTTCGGTAGGCCCAATCAGCTGAAATCCCAGACCGCCGATGCTGAAAACTTCGCAGCGCGACCCGACCTTGGCCAAAGCGTAAGATGCCCGTCGAGCTACAGCCGCGGCGAACGCTTCAGTCTCAATTATGCTTTGTGCGGCACCGCTACCGGCCATCCAGCTTCGCCGACGTCGTGAACCGGATCAAACCGGAGAAGATCCCACATATCCAGATATTCATCGAAATGGGGTGCTGTCCATTCGCCCCGATCGACCGCCGGCAAGGACAGCGCAGTCTCTGTCGGTGACGGCGTATCGTGTGCCAGCACGATACCGGCCTTTACCAGGGATGCGAGGCAGACTTCAATTTCGCGCGATACCACGCTCTCGTCACATTTGTATTCGGACGCCAGAAACTTCGTCGCTTCCTCGGTCGAAGCGCCCTGGCATATTAAGGTCCAGAGATCGGAGGCAGTGCCGGAGCCGGAATAATACGCGGCGCTGGCCAAGTTTATGATGATGACCTCATCGTTTAGCCGCTCATGGGAAATATTCTGCGTATCGACCAGAAATCGCATTGGCTAGAGTCTCAAAGTACCCAAAGTATCCGCGCAGCAAGCCTGGTAGAGCCTCGTGTAACGCTCTGCACATTCTTCCAGGTTGAATTTCTTTTGCGCTGAACGTCTCGCATTCTGACCAAATTTTCGGCGCAGATCAATATCACCCAAAAGCTGCATAACGGCAGAGGCAAGCGCTCCCACATCTTCGGGCGGCACGAGCAGTCCCGTGACGCCGTGCTCAACCGCTTCGGGCAGGCCGCCCCTATCGGTCGCCACGCAAGGAATTCCCGCATGCGCAGCCTCAAGAGCAACAAGTGGCAGTCCCTCCAGCATGCGTGAGGGTATCAGAACCAGCGAACTCTGGCCGATCTCTTCGCGGGTCTCGGAATGACTTTGCATACCTCTGAAATGAACGTGGTCTGCAACGCCGCAAGTTGTGGCAGTCTGCTCAAGGTCGCGACGAGCCTGTCCTCCTCCGACGATGATCAGATCGGCTTCAATGCCGCGGGCGCGCAATTGGGCAAGCGCCGGGATGGCTATGTCAAAGCCCTTGTCGTGGTGAAGACGTCCGACGCAGACCAACCGATGCAAGGGCGATGCGTCTTCTTGTGCGTGGTCCGGAGCCTCCTCGATGCCGTTCAAGATCACGGTCGAAAAGCCAGTCCGGGGTGCAAACTGGATGGCTGATTCCAGGACTGCGGAGGAAACTGCCGTTACGGCATCGGCCGCCAGAAGAAGCTCGCGCACGACGCTGGGAGTTCGATCCGGCTCCAAAGGATTATGCTGAGTTACAATGAGCGGCGGCCGGGTCGATAGCTTCTTGAGGAGGCGGTTTATGAACCAGGCGCCAGTTTGTGTGGCTGCGTGGACGTGAAGAAGATCAGCGGCCTCTATCTCGAGGATGTGACTAAGCCGTTGCATCGATCGAAGCAGGACCGACGAATCTTGAGCTTCGATCGCGCGCGAGAAATCCAGACGATATACTGGTGTGCCCTTGACGACCTCTCGCTCAGAGAGATCTCCAGGACGGTCGGTCACGACTATGGTTTCTATTGACCGTTTTCGGAACTGCTTGGCGAGCGTATCGATGAGAATCTCTATGCCTCCCACAATTGGCAAATATTGTGGGGCGAACACGAGTACCTTCATCGGACCAACGCCGTCGGGAGCCTCAGGAACATAACTAAGTTTTCATGACCAGCCGCATGTAACACACTCCATCACGATAACCGCAAAGCGACGAGGTTAGGTTGACGCAAGCTTCATGTGTAACATGCGCCGCGAGCTTCCGGAGTTAGTCAAATGTCTCCCGGCGGGGCGCTCACGCCTCCTTGAGATAGTCGTAGATCACCCGCCCGTAAGGCAGCGTGAGATCGGCAAGGAAGTGATGCGCGCCGATGATCCTCCTCACCGGCAGATCGGCGACGGGCGCGTTGACATGGGGCACGAGATGCAGCCGCCCAGGGCCGATCCATGAGCCTTTCACGACGATCTCCGTGAGGTTGTAGGCCACGAGCTGACAGATCGCCGGCTCGCCGTCGACACCGGGGATGAGCTTCAGGTTGACT
>DATBLC010000304.1:0-21828 GCA_036555515.1 Binatia bacterium | reverse complement strand
CGCCTCTCGGTCGCACACTAGCGACATAGTCTCCAAATAACGAACTCATTAGTAAGTTTGACAACCAGGTGAAATCTTGTTATCGCCGGGTCGGCGCTGGAACTTCGGCATCCCGAAGAAATGCGACCATGGAGGAAGGATCTATGTTCGGCAAATCCAATTTTCCGTCTTCAATGTACGGCGTACTCCTTTTATTAGCCGCGAGCCTCTTTATCATGAGCTCCGATGTCCGCGGCGCAGAGAGCCAACCGGTCACCATCAGGTTTGGCCACGTGCAATCGACCACCACTTTTCCTCTGAGCTTAGGGGTTCAGCGCGGCATCTTCAAGCGACGAGGTCTAACGGTGATTGCAAAGCCGTACGCGGATTTCGGCCCGCTTTATATCGGCCACCGATCCGGCGAAATCGATATGGGCAGCGGCGGCATGGCATCGATTGTGGAGTTGCACGCCCGTGGCGTACCGGTCAAGGTGGTCTGGGGAAGCAGCCGGATGAACAATGACATCCTGGTTCGAGCGGACTCGCAGATCAAAGATCCCGGTCAATTGAAGGGAAGGCGAATCGGAGTTTTGGGGGGACCCTCTTCGACCTCGGCCAATATGTTGATGGGGGTGCTTCAGGCATATTACGGGTTCGATCCCCGCAAGGACGGCACCGTCCAGTATGGGGCGAGTGCGCTCCTCGCGTCTCTGCTCCAGAGGGGTGAAGTCGAAGCGTTTATGAGCAACGACCCGATTACTGCTATCGAGCTAGCGAAAGGTCGCGTGAAAAGCATCGGCGAGATCGGCAAGATCCACGCTTCGCATGGTGGCCACCACCCCACGGTTGGCGGCATCTCCGTAAGCGATCAATTGGCGGCCGCGCACCCCGACGCCGTTAGCGCGTTTCTGGTCGCCTGGATGGAGGCAGTGACGATCCTGAAAAAAGACCGCAATGCGTGGGAGGAATTGGCGAGCAAGGTGCTCGGCATGAAAGACGACAAGGTCGTCGCCATGCTTTGGGAACGCCTCCCGCAGCTGTGGCCCGACAAATGGGACGAAAACGATGTCAAGGGCGAGGTACAAGCGATGGAATTCATTGCCCGTTACGCCGGCACGGGGTTTTTGGAAAAAATCCCGGCGAGCGCGTTTACAACTCGCTTTGCACCGAAATGATGCCTCATTTGAGCTAAGCAAAGGATTCGACTTTGGCAATCACGAACGCCAAGATTAGGGATCGGAGTCCCTCGATCACCCTCTCGACCGCCAAAGACAGGGCCAAGTGGTCTCTCGATGGCCTCTCGGAGCGAAACCGCTTTATCCTCCTGAAGTCACTCGGGGTCGTGACCCTGCTCCTGTTCTGGTGGATCGGTTCGCTCCTCCTGCCCCAAGACGTCCTCCCGGGACCTTTGGCCGTGGCCAACGCGTTCGCCGAAAACGCGCGCAGCGGCGTTCTCATGCTCCATTTTCGCGACACCATGCAGCGAATCCTGCTCGGCTTCCTGCTTGCCCTGTGCGGCGGCATTATGGTCGGAACCGCGATGGGGTTGAGCAAGAAGGTCGAGGACTTTATCGACACCTGGGTCATGGTCGCCCTCACTATCCCGAGCCTGTGCTTCCTGATCGTCATTTATATCCTGATGGGCCTTAACGAGTTTTCCACCGTGTTGGCCATCGCAATCTCCGGCTTTCCCTCCATCACGATCAACGTGTGGCAAGGGGTCAAGAACGTGGACAACAAGCTGCTGGCGATGGCCAGAGTTTTCAACGTGAATCGCCCGACGCGCTTCCGGCGCGTGGTCTTGCCGCAGATCATGCCCTACATTCTAGCCGCGTCTCGCTACGGGCTGGGTATCGTGTGGAAGATTACCGTCGTCGCCGAACTCCTGGGACGGAATTCAGGGATCGGTTTTCAGCTTCACTACTGGTTCCAACTCTTCAACATGCCCCAGGTTTTCGCGTGGACGCTTTTCTTTACCATCGTGATGCTGGTCGTCGAGCTGGCGATTTTCAAGCAAATCGAGCGCTATGTTTTCCACTGGCGACCGGCGACGAAGTTCTGAGCCATGAACCGAGCAACCTCCCTGCGGGTGAATCATTGCGACCCCTTCCCATTTCCAGCCGGCGCATCCGGCGACATCCCGGCCGGTCGTACTCAGGGCGGGCACAACTACGAACGGTAAGGAGCTGAGCATCACGGCAGCAATCACGATCAGGAACCTCGGTAAGTCGTTTGTCACCAGCGGTGGCCACGACTTGATGGCTCTCCAGGATGTGAGCTTCGAGGTGGCGGAGAATGAGTTTCTCTGCATTCTAGGCCCGTCCGGCTGCGGCAAGTCCACCATTTTGAACGTTCTGAGCGGGCTTGAAACCGTCACGGCCGGCGACGTGACGATCCACGGTCGCGATCGCTCGTCCCAGCCCCTGATCGGCTACATCTTCCAGGAACCTCGCCTCTTGCCCTGGTTGACGGCGCGAGAAAACGTCAAGTTCGCCGTCGACCAACTGCATCTGCCGCCCAGCGAGTCGGAGGCACGCATCCGCGAGAGCCTCGAGCTGGTCGCCCTGTCGAAATTCTCTAGCGCGTATCCCCACGAGCTTTCCGGCGGCATGCAGCAGCGCATTGCCATTGCCCGAGCGTTGGCCGTCGACCCGCACATCCTGCTCATGGACGAGCCCTTCAGCAGTCTGGACGAGATCACCGCCCGCGGCATGCGCAAGCTTCTATTGGAGCTATGGGAGCAGCGCAAAAAGACCATTATGTTCGTAACTCATAACATGTTTGAAGCCGCTTTCTTGAGCGACAGAATCCTTTTGATGACCCGCCACCCGGGAACGATTTACAAGGCCATCACCACCGGTTTGCCGCGCCCGCGCGATTACGAAGACCCCAAGATCTTCGCGGTCAGCACGAAAATAGCGAGGGACTTTTTGCGAGAGATCGGGGACGAGAGAGCCATGGAGAACGACCGCGGGAAATAGACACCTCGATGCGCGGGCCGCGAATACAGTCAGGCAACAGACTCGGAGGAGAAAAATGGAGAGCAAGCAAGTTCTGATCGAAAGACGCGACGGGGTCGCAAAGATCATCATCAACCGCCCGGAAAAAAGAAACAGCATCAGCATTGCCGCCGTGCGGGAGCTCATCGACGCCTTCGAAGAGTTACGCGGCGACAATTCGATTTCCGTCGTCCTCACCACGGGAGCGGGCGACGACGCCTATTGCGCGGGGCGCGACCTCACAGAATTTCCGACGGACTTTTCAAAGCCGGAGAGCTACGACAAACGGAGCGAGCCTCGCGCCTACCATCTCGCGGAAGTGATCCGGAACTATCCGAAGGTGACGATCGCCGTCGTCAACGGCTATTGTCTCGGCGGCGGTATAACGCTACTTCTGCCCCACGACCTTGCCATTGCGTCGGAGGAAAAAGCGAAATTCGGCCTGCCCGAGATCATGCGCGGCTTTTTGGCTTACCCGATCCTGGCGACTATGTTCAAAACCTATATCCCGACTAAACTGGGATTCGAAATGATTTTGACGGGAAAGAACTGGGATGCGAAGCGGGCAATGGAAGTCGGGCTGATAAACCGCGTCGTTCCGCACGCCCAGCTCCAGGAAGCGGCCTGGGAATGGGGGGCTGAGATTTCTCGATGGGACAGAATCACCCTCGCCTATTGCAAGATGGCGGTCCACGCCGCCATGGAAGCGCCAAGTGTCCCGCTCGCCGCCGAGATCGTCTGGCTGATGCAGAACGAGCATAACGCGGTCAACCCTAAGTCGCACGAAGGTATGGTGGATTTCCTGGCAAAGCGTGGCCCGAAAGCGCTCTGAGGGTCGGGATTATTCATCCCGGATTCCGCAGTTAAACGATAGATCCACAAGTGCAGGGTGGAACCCTGGAGCAGCGAAGGCGTCCGACTGTGAAACATCAAAGCCTTTTTGCACTCTGGCACTTAGCTGCAATCAGCCTGCATGCGTTAACACAGCACCACTAATCGATGTCAGCTTAGAGGCAGTACCACATCGACTTTGCTGCGGAAGGGTTTCGCCCTGCGCTCCGCTAGAATCCAACTGCGGAATCCGGGTTCATTCGTGAGCGATCGAGGCAAGCCTTCCAGAGGCCTGGATGCCCGCTTTCGCGGGCATGACGGGTGGGGAGCCCGCGTATTTATTTGGCGGACTTGAGAAGATTGATTGCCTACTCGAAGACCCCCGATTTTTCGAGCCGCTGAATTGTTTCATCGTCCAGCTGCAATAGGTCTCTAAGAACATAGCGGTTGTGCTCCCCCAGCAGCGGAGCATGGGACCGCACAGATCCGGGGGTCAGAGAGAGCTTCAACGGCATGCCACCGTGAAGCAGCCGCCCCATCTCGGGATGTTCAGTCTGAGCGATAAAGCCGCGGGCTTTGAGATGGGGATCGTTGGCCAACTGGGCCGCATCCTGCACCACCCCGGCCGCGACACCGGCTCTTTGCAACTGTTCCATCACCTCGTAGGCGTCATGCCGCACGGTCCAGTCCTCCACAAGTCGATCCAACTTCGCGCGATGGCGGATTCGGCTGAGCCCGGTTGAAAACTCCGGATCCCTTGTCCATGGAGGATCGCCCAATGCTTCACAAAACCGGCGCCATTCTTCCTCGGTATAGACAGCAATGACGCACCACGAATCATCGCCGGCACAACGATAACAGCCGTGCGGCGCCGCGTAAGGTGTGCCGTTACCGATCGGCTCCGGGTCTCGACCATTGACCGAGCTGTCGAGATAATAAGGCCCCAAAAGCGCCGCCGCCGCTTCGGCCTGAGCTGCATCGATATATTGCCCCTGCCCGGTGCGGCGCCGATAGTCGAGCGCAGCCAGCACCGCGCAGGCGCCATGAATTCCAGCATAGTAGTCAGGGTAAAAGAGTTCTGAACCGACCGGTTTCGAAGCGCCGGGATGATTCCAAAGATAGCTCAAGCCAACTATGGGCGGAATGTTCTGGCCGAAGGTAACCGAGTGTCTCTCCGTAGCTCCCAGGCCCTGCAGACTGATCATGATGATGGATGGATTTACAGCCGCCACACGCGGATAATCAAGCCCCAACCTCTGCATGACCCCTGCGCTGAAGTTTTCAACAACGATGTCGCTGATCTTGATGAGGTTCAGGACAATTTCACGCCCTTCCGGACGGGAAACATCGAGGCGAAGTCCCTTTTTACTTCGGGAATTGTCAGAAAAGCTAATGCCTTTGTTGATACGGTCGGGCGCCGGTCCACGACTGAAATCAGGACGCTTTATGGTTTCGACCTTGATAGTCTCCGCGCCGAACTCGGCCAAAAGTCTTCCGAGGGTGGGTCCAACGATGCCGGTCGTGAACTCGACCACGCGGATGCCCTCGAGCGGAAATCTGCTCCCGGAAGTATTGGTCAAATTACTCTCCGCGCTCTCATGCCGCATAGTTCCTCTCGTGTAAGGCCTAGCTCGCCGCAATAAATCTCTTCGTTGTGCTGGCCTAGAAGAGGAGCGGGCCGCTCTTTGCGAGCAGGCGTCGCACTGAGCTTGTAAGGAGGTCCTGCGTACGGGTACCGACCGAAAATCGGGTGCTCGACATCGATGAAAAAATTGCGGCCTTGGGCCGCCTCGCTTTTCATATACTCTCCCGGCGTGTTCACCGCTGTTACCGGCACGCCGAGCTTTTGACCCTCCGCGAAAAGTTCCGCGCGAGCGAATCTGCGAGTGAACTCTGAAACCATGCTGTCCACCAGCGGCCGGTTTTGATTGCGTTTCTCGCGATTTTCCCAACTCGGGTCGTTCAGCGGTTCCGGGCTTCCCATCCACGCGACAAGCCTCCGCCAATGAACGACCTGACCCGCTACGACACGTACCCAGCCATCCTTGCAAGGGTAAAGGTCGCCCGGCGTAATCCAGGGATAGGTGCTCCCTTCTCGCGTAATAATCGAGCCTTCGTAAGAGTAACGCGTTATCTCGGAGTCCGTGATCATGGCCGCCGCTTCTTGGCCGGAGACATCGACGTGCTGGCCAACTCCGGTTGAAGCACGAGAGTACAATGCCAAAATGGTTCCTGCGGCAGCCCACGCTCCGGCGACGCCGTAAGCGAGGTTCCCCGGCGCCACGCACGGCGCCTCGCCTTGCTCCCCGCTCGGGTACATGGGCCCACCCATGGCGAAACACACCAAATCCGGCGCCTTGTAGGCGGAACGAGGGCCGTGTTGACCGAATCCGGTAATCGACGTGAGGATAATTTTCGGGTTGATGCTTTGAAGAGATTCAAAATCCAAGCCCTGCTGCGCCAGCTTGCCTGGTAGAAAACTTTCTACGACGACGTCGCAGCGGGAGGAGAGGCTCTTAAAAAGCTCGCGTCCTTCTTCGCTCTCCAGATCCAGCGTAATGCTCCGCTTATCCGTATTATAGTAAGCGAACCACAAGCTCCGATCAGGATGGGGAACGTGGCCGGCAAAGGGCGGCAGAAAGCGCATGGGATCTCCCATAGGCGTTTCGACCTTGATGACATCCGCCCCCAACTCCGCCAGTGTCTTAACACACTGGGCGCCTTTTTCGTCGGCTAGATCGAGCACCCGATACCCTTCGAGCGGTGTGGTCATTTTAATTCTCTCGTGCCAGCCAAGCTCGCCTCACTTTTTCCTTTTTGCCGGCGATCCCAAGCCTTAACGACATCCCCGGAGGACACGACATGCCCAAAGTAACGATCAATGCGCTCAAGCGTGGCCTGCTGCACCGCGGGGTCGTCAACGCCTGTGCAGTCTGACAAAAACAAAACGTGGTAATCACGCATGAATGCATCACGCGCGGTTGATTCGACGCACACGTCGGTGGTCACGCCGGCTAATATCACTGTCTTCACTCCTTGAGCCCGAAGGATGGTTTCAAAATTGGTATTAACAAAGGCACTGTAACGGTTCTTCGTGACCACTGGCTCTCCTAGTCGTGGCTCGATTTCGTAAAATTCCGCCCCCCAGGTGCCTTCTTGACAGACCTGCCGGTTACCTCCTGAACGCCGGCTCCGATGTTCCAGGTAAGCGTCCGATTTGGTGAGTTCACTATTGGCCATCCGAACGTGAACGACCGGAACCTGGATCTGCCGAGCCTTTTCCACAATTTCTTTCAGGCGGGGAACCATTTGTCGGATATCGCTGACTTTCCTGCCAAACTTATTCAACGCACCGTTTTCGTGGCAGTAATCGTTTTGCACATCGATGATTACCAAGGCACATCCTGGAGGGAAAACCTTGCTCGCTAGCCATTCCGTTTTATCCATAAGATCCTTTCCGTATAGCCGTCTCGGACGGAATATTCCTAGTTACCACGCTGTGTCAGTCTCCGGGCGCAGCGTATGATTTGGCAGGTACCAAGTTTTAGGGAAGCGTCCGCTTCGGCGCACGCTCATCGAGCCAAATGTCAGCGGCACGATATAGCATTACCGTGGTCGAGCGAGAGTTGACAAGATCGCGTACATACGGGTGCGCGATCCAATAAAACGCAAGTTCAATCGTCGGTATCACGTACATCTTCTCCAACAAATAGCCTTGAATTTGTCGCAGGACCTTGTGGCGCTTTTCTTTATTGAGGGTCCTGCGCTGTAACTCGATGAGACGGTCTAATTCGGGGTCGGAAATCCGCGCCGCATTGCCACCGCCTTTGGAATAGTAGTATTGATGGAGAGATGCATCGATGAAATCCGAACTCATGCCATTGAGTTGAGCCTGAAATTCCCCTTTCCCCTGATTGGCAAAGTACTGACCTGCCTCTATGAAGTCGAGCTTCACCGTGATGCCAGCCTCTTTAAGTTGCCGCGCAGCAACTTCCGCGATACGAGGGTTATCCCATACGGATACGGCTTGGATAGAGAACGTCAGCCCGTTACCGTAACCAGCTTCTTTGAGCAGTCTCTTTGCCTCCGCGATATCTTTCGCCTTTGGCAATCGATACCCCGGAAGCTTTAATAACTCCTCTTCCGGCATGGCCCATGCGCTCACGGCAGACACTCCAGGAGGGTTGACTTTGCCCACGCCGAACGCAAGAGCCTTCACCATGTCCTGGCGATTCAATGCGAGATGGACGGCCCGCCGCACACGCACGTCGTTAAATGGCGGCCGATCCACTCGCAAGTACATCGCGTAACCGTGAGTAGTCGGGAATCCTTCACCAGCCGCACTTCGTGACTGCGCTGCGGCGGCTTCGTATTGAGCTTTGTCGGAAACCGTTAAGATATCACTCTGCTTGACCACGAAGCCGGCGAGGCGAGATTGCGGCTCAGGGATAAAGTAAGCGACGATGCCGTCGAGATGGGGCCTGCCCTTCCAATAATCCTCGAAGGCCGAATAGACGATTTTTTCGTTACGATCAAATGACTTTAATCTCATCGGACCCGTCCCGACCGTGCCCGACACGCCCTTAAATAATTGCCCGGCATCGTAAACATGCTTGGGGAAAATGGCCGTCTCGCGTTGTGCCAGGCTCTCAAGCAACGGAGCCATAGGCCCGTCCGTGGTGATCTTCACTGTCATAGCATCAACTTTCTCGATACTCTTCACTCCTGCCAGGTTGCCTCGCTTCATGCAGGCGTTCTTTTGGTCTCGAATGTAGTTGAGGCTGAAGACCACATCGTCAGCCGTCAGGCTCTGGCCGTCATGCCACTTAACGCCCTTTCGTAAGTGAAAGATATAGCTGGTTTCGTCAGGCTGCTCCCACCTTTCCGCCAAATAGGGAACTACCTTCACTTCCCTGCGAAAGTCTTCGCCTGGCTTGTAATCAAAGCTCAACAACCCCTCGTAGATAACGATCATCGCTTCCACTCCAAAGGCATTGGCATCTTTACAATAATCCAAGGAGCGCGGCGGAGCCCATTGGGTTCTGACTAAAACGCCTCCTCTTCTCGGGGTCGAAGTGGCCGATGCCGCCAGTGCCTGCCTAACGGCGCCGAAAAATGGCGCAGGACTATGCGTGAGCAAAATCCCATTGAACGCCGTTACCAACAAGACCAGCAAGCGAGTGAAGCTAACAACCATAATACGCCCTCCGCAAGACAAAATTTCAGCTGGTTCTATGCTAGGTCATTACTCTATACGGCTGCGCGCAGTCTCGGGTCCCACACATCACGAAGCGCGTCGCCGAGTAGATTCCAACCCATCACCGTGAGAAAAATAGCCAGCCCCGGAAAAACCGCCATCCACGGCGCCACAAGCATATACGTACGGCTGTGACCGCTGAGCATCGAACCCCAGGCAGGATTTGGCGGCTGTACGCCGACTCCCAAAAAACTCAATGCGGCTTCGGATAGAATCGCCTGCCCGAGAGCAATAGTCGCCACGACGATGATCGGTGCCGCGACATTAGGTAAGATATGTCGGAACATGATCCGTGTTTCGGAGGCAGAAATCGCTCTGGTGGCTTCAACGTATAGATTGCTCTTCTCAGCTAAAACAGCCCCCCGAATAACGCGGTTTGCTGGCGGTACCTGACTCAACCCTATCGCCACCATGACGTTGATCTCGCCGGGACCTAAAACGGCGACAATAGCGAGGGCGAGTATGATGCTGGGAAACGCCATCCAACCATCCATGATGCGCTGCGAGACCATATCTACCTTTCCGCCCATATATCCAGAAATCAAGCCCAAAATGGTCCCCAGCAACGTGCCAATCGATATGGCCACGACGCCGACCTTAATGGAGATCTGAGCGCCCCACATGACTCGGCTGAAAAGGTCCCTGCCGAAGTTGTCGGTGCCAAATAAGTGCTCGAGGTTGGGCCGCACCATGATACGATCGTAGTGTTGCTCGTAAGGATCGTACGGAGCGATCAGCGGCGCGAGACCGGCAGCCAAAAGCTGGAGACACACTAAGAGCAGGCCGAAAGCCCCGAGAGGATTTCGAAGAGCCAGACGAATCAGCCGCCGCCAAACTTCACCAAGCCGCCCAAAGCCGTTAGCGACCGACTGTGCGTTGATGCGAGGATTGCTCATGACTGAAGCTTCACCGGTAGCGGATCCGTGGGTCGATAAAAGCGTAAATAATGTCAACCAAGAAATTCACGAACACAAACATTGCGCCGATAACCAGCACGTTCCCTTGAATCTGGGGATAATCGCGATGAAGAATCGCCGAGAGAGTGAGGCTACCCAATCCCGGCAACGAAAACACCGTCTCCACCACTACAGTGCGACCCAGCAAATACCCAAAATCGATTCCGATGATCGTTATGACTGGGATCAACGCATTTCTTATGGCGTGCCGGAGTACGATCGACCGCTCGCGCAGGCCTTTCGCCCACGCCGTACGAATATAATCTTGTCTTATGACTTCTAGCATTTGGGATCGAGTCATTCGCATCGAACGCGCGGAATCGTTTATGCCCATGGCAAGACACGGAAGGATAATCTGCTGGAAATTAGTCCAGGGGTTTTCCAGCGGCGACGTAAAGCCGGGCGGGGGTAAATAGCCGAACCAAATGGCTCCAAAAATGATAAATAACGTGCCGATCCAAAATCCAGGCATGGATAAGCCGGCAACACTGAGAAATCGCCCGCTGTAGTCTAATAGGCTGTCTTGCCGAACGGCAGAAATAATTCCTGTCGGAAGCGCAATTACCAGAGAGATAAGAACCGTTCCAATGGCCAACTCCGTGGTGATGAAAAGCCGTCGCATCAACTCGGTTAATACGGGCTCGCCAGTCCAGAAGGAAGTCCCGAAATCGCCATATCGCACGATGTTCCAAATCCAATCCAGATACTGAATGACATACGGCCTATTGAGTCCCAACTTATGCCGCAATGCTTCCACTACCGTGGGATCAACCAGGGAACTTTCACCTCCCACGGCCATCAGGAGCGCGGCGTCGCCCGGCAATAGACGCATTAAGGCGAAGACGGTAAGCGAAACGACGAAGAGGACCGGAAAAACCATCAAGAGACGCTTGATAACGTACTGCAACACCGAGAGCTCTCCTGAAGCTTAGTCCAAGAATTGTGGCATTTGCTGGTCGACTTCGTCGAGAAGGATCACTCGACGTTTAAGGGGTCTGGGTGCCGACTGGCCGGAATTTGGGCAACGCGATTTCCTCAGTCACATCCTCATAGACCAGAACAACCCGCTCTCCAATCTTCACCTCATCGGGCGGGCAGCCGATCACATTACTCCAAATCTTAACGCCTTCCTCTAGCTCGATGATGCTGACGTTGTAGGGCACGTCTTTCTCCCAAGCGGGACCGTAACTGTGGCACATGACCAGAGACACATACACACGGCCACGACCGCTAACCGGTCGCCATTCAGTTTCGGTTGCATGACAATTCGGGCAGAGGGAGCGAGGAGGATATCTAAACCGGCCACACAACACGCACCGTTGTAAGGCCATGGAATGATTTTTACAGCTATCCCAAAGCAGCCTGGCGTCCAGATTTTTCGATGGTAAGGGCTTTAAATACTCCGCCATAATCATCGCCTCTCTTCAAGGTCTATCGCGGCCCAAAATGAGTGTTGCATGGGCGCTCAAGCTGGCACCATGCCCGCTCACGATCCCAAGCTTGGCATCGTTTACCTGCCGCTCGGGCTCCACCGAATGCCTGCGTAGCTGCTTGACCGCCTCGGTGATGTGCAGCATACCCTCAACATGCCCTTGGGATAACAACCCGCCATGGGTGTTGACGGGCAAGTCCCCGTCAATTTCGATGCGCCCATTCTCCACCCACGGTCCTCCTTCTCCTTTGGCACAAAAACCGTAATCCTCTAAAGTTACAATCACGATCGCCGTAAAGCAGTCGTAGATTTGCGCAAAGTCCATATCCTTGGGCCCCACGCCGGCCATTTGGTAGGCCATCTCGGAGGCCTGCTTGCCGCCAAGCGTCGTTAAGCTCGATGACTGTAGCGGCCCCGCGGTGTGACCCTCACCAAACCCCCATATGTAGACAGGCGGTTTCGGAAAGTCACGCGCTCGATCGGCAGCGACGACCACAACCGCGCCACCGCCGTCAGAAACTAAACAACAATCTAGAAGATGAAACGGCTTGACAACCCAACGCGACCCGAGCACATCGTGAGTTGTGATCGGCTTTCGCATAGTCGCATTCGCATTGAGACTAGCGTGCCGGCGCATCGCCACCGCGACGGCGGCAAGCTGCTCGCTCTTTGTGCCGAATTCGTGCATGTGGCGAGCGGCGACCGCGGCATGGACGGCCGGAGCCCCCAGCAAACCAAAGGGCTCTTCAAAGTCCTCGTTGCCGTCTCTCAAGCTGCCGTATCGAGGCTCGAGTCGCCCTGTTGCCTGCTTGTGTCCCAACACGCAAACAACGGTGGCGCAAAGACCCGTCATAATGGCCATGACGGCATGCGCGACCATAGCGACGGGAGTGGCTCCGCCGATGGCCAAATCCGTGGCATACGACGGGTTTATCCCGGCCGCCTGCGCGACTGTCAAAGCGTACGATCGCTGCGGATCATTGCCGGGTTGAATGGCCAACAGGCCATCGACATGCTTGGGCCCTACACCGGCATCCTTGAGAGCTCGCCGGATGGCGTCCAATTGAACCCCCAGGGTTGTCATTTCGGCTAATTTCCCGACTGCCGTCTCCCCGACGCCGACAATCGCGGCAGCTCCTTTTGCATTCATAGTCGTTCTCTCCTATGGGACCGAACTGGAAATGCCGTTGTCAGCGACCTTTCCATTGAGGAGGACGTTTTTCCGCGAAAGCACGAGAGCCTTCCTTCTGATCCTCTGTGTTCGAAAGAAGCATCGCTAGTTCGCTCTCGAGCTTGAATCCCTCTTCGAGCGGGAGCTCAACCCCCTTGGTAATTGCTTCCTTGATCGCGATCAACGACAACGGCGCTCCCAAGCAGATCTTTCCCGCGATCTCTTCGGCCGTGGACATCAATTGATCGGCCGGCACCACGCGGTTCACCAATCCGACTCTATATGCTTCTTGAGCGCTAATGGGCTCGCCGGTGAGGCAGATTTCCAGAGCCTTGGCGGTGCCGATGAGTCGGGGCAATCGCTGGGTGCCGCCGGCGCCGCCAAGCCTTCCGCGGCGCACCTCCATCATACCAAGCTTGGCATCATCCGCTGCCACGCGCATGTCGCAGGCCAATGCCAGCTCTAGACCTCCGGCTACGGTCCAGCCGCGAACCGCGGCGATCGTCGGCTTGTCGATGGCTGCCACCGCCTGGTGATGGGAGTGAATACCCGGCAAGTTTCGTGCTCGGCGCTTGTCAAAGTGAGTCGTCTCGTCTGTCTCTTGGGCACGCTCCTTCAGATCCAGACCGGTGCAGAAAGCTTTTTCCCCGGCTCCGGTCAGTATCACTACCCGCACCGCCGGATCTCGTCTCGCTTGGTCGCATACGTCGAGAATCTCGCGGGTCATCTGGTAGCTGATGGCGTTCATCACCTCGGGGCGATTAAGCGTGATATACCCGATATGATTCTTCACTTCGTAGATAATCGTTGTGTAGTTCATTGGCTTTTTTCCCTTTCTTGATCTGTCACTTCGGCTTCGCGAGAGGCCGGACGTTTGTCGTCAAAGGTATGCTTAAAACGCGTCCGAATCTCTTCGATTGCAATCTTTCCCAGTTCCGTGTGCGGAAGATCATTCAAAAAACGGACGGCTTTCGGCGCTTTGTACGGGGCAAGCTGAGAACGACAGTATTCAATCATCTCCTGCTCCGATGACTGCTGGCCCAACGCGAGTGAAATCACCGCGACAACAGCCTCGCCCCATTCTCGATGCTCAACACCAATGACGGCCGCTTCCTTCACCTTCGGGTGAGCCTGCAACACTTCCTGGATTTCCTCCGGGAAAATACTAACGCTGCCACTTTTAATAACGTTTTTCTTTCGCCCGACAACGTAGAGATATCCGTCTTCGTCAAAATAGCCGAGATCACCCGTTAGAAACCAACCGTTTCGAAAGCTGGCTTCGTTGGCCTGCGGATTCTTGTAATAGCCGGCGCACACAAGCGGACCCCGACAAACGATCTCACCTACGGATCCCGCCGGGAGCGGCTCGCCCGTATCGTGTGTGATCATGCTCTCCGCCGCCCAGATGAGTTTTCCCGAGGACCCTCGCTTGCGAATTTGATCTTCTGGCAACAACAAGCTTACTGATCCCGCGTCGGTGGACGCGTAGGATTGATAGATGTTCGGGGTGACAAACTGAATCAAGCTATCCACCGTACGGGGATGAAACGGCGAGCCGGCTTTGCGCAAATGACGCAGTGAACTCGTGTCGTATTCACAGGTAAGCGCCGCGTCAAGGAGCCGATCGGCGGCAACGGGTGCGAGCGCGATATACGTGACGCGATCCCGCTGTATAGTCTCAAGCACATCGACCGGGTCGAAGCGCTGCCTCAATATTACCGTTCCGCCCCAGAATAAATGGCCCAGGGCGGAACTGCGACCGGAATTAAAACAAAGCGGAGAAACCAGTAGCTCCACGCCTTCCGAACTTGAAGCCTGGCTTCCCAAGCCATGGTTGAGGCAAATAAGGACATACTTTTCATGCGTACTCAGACATCCTTTGGGAAAACCCGTGGTGCCGGAGGTGATCATGATCAGAAACAAGTCGGCGCCATTGACCTCGACCTCCGGCTCCAGCGAACTTCCATGCGCCACGACAGCTTCATACTGATGCCAACCTTTGCGATCGGGCGGCGCTTCGTTTGAGCCCCCAGCAACTTGGATGATCGGGCCCTGAAACTGCAATTGCGAGACGGCATCATGCACCGCAGCCGCGGCGGAGGTCTCCGCAACGATGCCACTGACGTCGAAGAATCTAATGGCCGCTGAAATCTCTCTTCCGCGCCACTTCGGATCCAATGGAAGCCCGACCAACCCTGCCTTAGCCAGAGCAAAAAGCACCTCGACATGCTCGTTGCGATTTCCCAGCAGTACTGCGACGTGATCTTTTTTATTGAGCCCGATTCCGCGCCACGAGTTGGCCAGGTAATTCACGCGAGCGTTTAGTTCCGCATACGTCAACTCGCCTCGCTCGTCGCGTACGGCGATTTTTTTAGGAAACTTTAGCGCATTGCGCCGCAGCGATTCACCGATGTTCATTGCGGACTCACACTCGTTTTACCTCTGCATGCCTCGACACGACTGCCACCGAAGCCGATCTTTTTTAGCGATTAGGCCCGGCGCGCTTAACTATTAGGGAAGGGTTCGTTTAGGCGCCCGCTCGTCCAGCCAAATGTCGGCGGCTCGAAAAAAAAACACCGACGTTGACCTGGAGTTCACCAGGTTATGGACATACGGGTGCATAATCCAGTAAAACCCGAATTCGACGGTGGGCACCACATACATCTTTTCAAGCAGGTGCTCCTGGACCTGCCGGATCACTTTATGCCGTTTTTCATTATCCAGCGTCTGGTGCTGCGATTCGATCAGGCGATCCAGTTCAGGGTCGGCAATCCGGGCCGGATTGCCCCCGCCCTTGGAAAAATAGTACTGGTGCAACGACGCATCGATATATTCCGGAGTCATACCATTTAGCTGAGCTTGAAATTCTCCTTTTCGCTGATTGGCGAAATACTGGCCTGCCTCTATGAAATCAAGCTTGGCCGTAATGCCGATATCCTTTAATTGCCTCGCCGCGACCTCCGCAATGCGCGGATTTTGCCATACCGACACGGCCTGGATGGAAAACGTTAGCCCGCCGCCATAGCCCGCATCTTTTAATAGCTTCCTGGCCTCGGCAATATCTTTATCTTTGGGCGTGCGGTATCCGGGAAGCTTCAAAAGTTCTTTCTCCGCAATAGCCCAGGAGCTAATCGCAGAAACCGCCGGCGGCAGGATCTTGCCCACACCAAACGAGAGGGCTTTGACCATGTCCTGGCGATTCAATGCGAGATGAACGGCGCGCCGCACACGGACGTCGTTAAAAGGCGGTCGGTCCACACGCATGTACATCGAGTAGCCATTGCTCGATGAAAATCCTTCACTGGCGGCGCCTGGCACTTGACCCACAGCGGCATCGTTCTGCGCTTTGTCAGCGACCCTTAACAAGTCGAGCCTCTTGGCAATAAAACCGGCAAGACGAGATTGGGGCTCGCCGATAAAATAGGCCACGATCCCGTCGAGATTGGGCCGACCTCCCCAATAATGCTCGAAAGCTTCATAGACTATCTTCTCGTTACGATCGAATGACTTTAACCGCATTGGACCGGTGCCCACCACGCTCGACGCATCTTTGAACAGTTTGTCGGCATCATATACATGTTTGGGAAACATCGCTGTCTCCCGCTGTGCCAGATTCTCCACCAGGGGAGCCATGGGTCGATCCGTGGTGATTTTAACCGTCAGGGCGTTTACCTTCTCGACGCTCTTGAGCCCCTCCAGGTGTCCCCGTTGCTGACAGGCGTTGCTTTTATCGCGGAGGTAATTGAGACTGAAAATCACGTCGTCGGCCGTGAAATTCTTGCCATCGTGCCACTTCACATCCTTACGCAGGTGAAATATATAGGTCGTATTATCGGGCTGCTCCCATCGCTCCGCCAAATAAGGGACTACCTTCATCTCCCGTCGAAAATCCTCCCCTGGCTTATAATCGAAGCTCAGCAAACCCTCATAGATCGGCAGCCAAGCTTGCGCGCCAAATGCGCTCGCATCCTTGCAGTAATCAAGAGTGCGCGGCGGCGCCCAATACGCCACCTGCAAAACCCCGCCCCGTCTTGGCCCCGCACCGGCGCCGAGCGCAAAAGGAGCCGCACCTAGCAACGAAACAAGCAGCACAAACGTGACTAAATGGCTTCGCCCGGCCAACAATTTCATGAGCACCTCCCACAGTTTTTCACTTGCAACTCTCAGCGGTGTGACGTGAGTCGGAAGCGAGCGAACTTGCGTCGTTACAACCGGCCTTACTACATCCGAGTTCGAGCTGTCAAACATTCTCGTGTGCCCGCGAGAGAGTTGAGCTATGACGGCGCATGGTTTAGCAACCGGATTGCGCTTGACAAGATCGCGCGCGCCGGGATATTTACGCCTTAGCTTGACTCGGAGAAACCGATAGGAACCCGAAATCAAATGTCAGGAGCCATTATTGCGCGACCGCTTAATCATTTCCTGCCATCCCTGCCAGAAAATTGGAAGCTCCGAACAATTTCAACGCCGCGTGTGCTCACGCTCGAATAGCGCCAAGAAGCTCCACCCTGCGGCGAAGCGGCAAACTCGATACGCAAAGGATAGCCCATGGGGTATTATCGCGATTTGAGGGAGTACGTCGAAACGCTTGAACGGCACGAAAAACTATTCCGCATCAAGCGGGAAATTCGGCGAGAGACCGAACTCCATCCGCTGGTCAGGTGGCAATTCCGCGGCCTGCCGGAGGCGCAAAGAAGAGCTTTTCTCTTCGACAATGTCGCGAGCGTCACCGGCTGCAAATACCAAATGCCCGTTCTGGTCGGCGCTTGCGCTTCCTCAACCGCGATTTACGCGCTTGGGATGGGTTGCAAGGAGGAGGAGATCTTAAGCCGCTGGCTAATGGCCCAGCGCCAACCCATCGCGCCTTTGGTGGCGCCTTGCGGTCCAGTGCAAGAAATAGAAATTAGCCAAAATTTAGAGGAAGCGGTCGATGCCATTCCAGTTCCGGTGTCGGGTCCCGGTTTCGACAGCTCGGTCCGCCTGACGGCGGCGCTGTGGGTCACAGCAGACCCGGAGACCGGCCAGCGCAATGTAGGGATCTACAGCGGCTACATGCAAAAGGGAGGTCGCATCGGCGTCGGCCTCGGAGCGGGAAAAGATTCGCGGCTACACCTCGACAAATGCCGGGAGCGCGGTATACCGCTCAAGGCGGCGGCCGTAATCGGCCCGACACCGAACTTCATCTACGCGGCGGCGGCGACATTGCCTTATGGGACCGATGAATACGCCATCGCAGGAGGGATCGCGGGAGAGCCCGCGCAGCTCGTCCGCTGTAAGACCTCTGATCTGCTTGTGCCTGCGCATGCCGAGATGATCCTCGAAGGCGAGATTTTGCCGGATCAATTGTTGCAGAGCTGGCCGTTTGGCGAATACTCCGGCTACATGGCGGGAAAATCCAAATACCCTCGCTTCGTCGTTCATCACATTACCCATCGGCTCAACCCGATCCTCTTGGACCTGTTGGCCGAGCACGCCCCTTCGGAGGGTAGTAAACAAAAGCAAATCGCCACCGAGGCGACCTTCTTTCATTTTCTGAAAGAAAACTTAGGCCTGAGCGGTGTCAAGCAAGTGGCCATTCATGAAGAGAGCGGCGGGTGGGGATTCTTCGTCATCCAGATGAAAGTTCCTCACCCCAGCCAAGCCTGGCAGGCGCTTTACGGCGCCGCTGCCTTTACGCCTGGACTCGGAAAGTTTTTCGTCGTCGTCGACGACGACATCGACCCGAGAGATCTGGACGCGGTCGTGTGGGCCTTGGTCTTTCGCGCGCAACCGCATCGAGACATCATCGTCCTTCCTGGCAAAAGACCAATGCTAGATCCATCGGCGGTCTCGCCGGCTGAGCCTGGATGGCATCACGTCTTCCCCGAGCCTAACGGTGCGTCTTGCCTGCTGATCAATGCCGTAAGGAAATGGCCGTATCCGCCAGTATCGCTTCCCGCCAAGGAATTCATGGAGCGGGCGCGGGAGATCTGGGAAGAAGAGAGATTGCCGCAGCTGAAGGCCAAGGTGCCTTGGCACGGCTATGAGCTCGGTCACTGGCCGGAGGAGCTGAAAAAAGCGGCCGCAGCGGTGGCCTCGGGAAGAGAGCCCGAGGAGATCAAGAAGGACGAGAAGTAACCGAGATACCGAAAACACCGATGTGCCCGCTCATCGAATATCTATGAAGCTCCAACTATCATTGTCTGTACTGACCGTCTTATGGGTATGCCCGCTCCTGCGTGATGGCGCCCACTCTCTGGACGAGGTGAAGGTCCATGTATCGGGGAGCGCCAGCGCAAACTCGCTGATCTTCTCTATCGGCGAGCAGAAAGGCTTTTACAAGGAAAACGGTCTCAAGGTGTTGCCGATCATGGCCACTTCACAAGCCGGAATCCAGGGTTTGCTCGGCGGCAGCTTCGACGCCAGTCAAATCCTCGGGCAAAGCTCGGCCTTTATCCTGCGGGGCGCGCCGCTGAAGGTCGTCATGGTCTTCGATACCAAGCCGCTCTTTTGGCTCTTTGGAAAAAAAGGCGTCAAGACCCTCGAGGATCTCAGAGGCGGCAAGCTGGTGGGGGTATCCAGCCTCGGCGCCAGCACCGACCAGATGACTCGGGAGCTGCTGGCGAGAAGCGGGATAGATCCCCGGCGCGACGTGGTGATCCAGGGAACCGGGACCGGAGCGGTGCGCATGGCCGCGCTGCTCAGCGGCGCGCTCGACGCGGCGATCGTCAATCCCGCGGAGCGAATCGTCGTAAAAAAACACGGCTTGAGCGAGCTGATTTTCTACGGCGATCAGCTCGAGACGGTAGCGGGAGGCGTTGCCGTCAGGGAAAAGCTGCTCGCCGAGAAAAGCGACTTCATGCATCGATTTTTGCGCGGCACGCTGCAGGCTTTTCTGTGGTTCCGGGCCAATCAAGGGGAAGCGGTGGCATTGATGGCGAAGGACGCCAAAATCTCGACGGACGATGCTCTCGAGATCTATAAGGCCACCCTCCTGGTCTTCACTCCAGATGGGACGATGCCTGTCGACATGCAACAACGCATCATCGGTTTTCAGAAGAAGCAGCTCAAGATCGACAAAGAGGTGCCGCCAGAGCAGGTTTATGATTTCCGGATCTTACGATCGCTAATAAGCGAAATTAAAAAATGAATGGCTAAACTCAATTCAACAGGAGTATAGCACCCGCATGAATATCGGCGAAGGGCTGCCGCGAAACGCGCAACATTTTCCCAACAAGCTCGCTCTTCGCGACCACGCGAAGTCCCTTACCTACCTGGATCTTCATCTGCGAACGAATCGGCTCGGCAACTACTTGCTCGCCGATGGTGTGCGGCCCGGCGACCTGGTGGCGTTCTCCTGCGGCAGCCGGAGCGAGAATTTCGAGCTTCTCTTCGCCCTTGGCAAGATCGGTGCCGTCGCGGTGCCGTTCGATTTTCACTGGAGCGCGCAGGAATGCCGCGCCATGATCGATTTTATCGAGCCGAAAGCCTTTGTCGTCGAAGGCCGTGAGGAGACGCGGCACATGTCCGGCATGCTCCCGGAACGCTTTCCGCCGTCGCGGGCCCTGGCGATCGACTGGCCCGAGGCCGAGTGGGCCCATCCGTACGAGGAGGCGATCCGTCACGCTGCCGCCGATGATCCGCCGGTCAATGTGGAGGGCAAAGACCCTTTTCTTATCATGATCACTTCGGGAACGACGGGTTTCCCAAAGGCCTGCCTCGTCAATCACGAAACCTATGTCATTCGCTCGTTGAACAACACCATCGTCAAGGCGATGAATCGCGAGACGCGCGCCCTTCTGACATTGCCTCTTCACTTCAACGCCGGCCGCGGCTCCATGGTGAACGCGCTTTATTTGGGAGCAACGGTTTTCATCCAGGAAAAGTTCAACGAAGAGCAATTCCTGGCCACCGTCGAAGCGGAGAAGATTTCCTACACGATGCTGGTCCCCACGCTTTGTGATCGACTGTTGCGCTATCCCAAACTCGGCGACAGCGACACTTCCTCTCTGCAATTTATCGGCATTACCGGGGGTCACCTATCCTCAGAACAAGCGGCGCTCATGATGTCAAAGGTATGTCCAGAGATTCACGAGACCTACGCTTCCACGGACTGTGGCCAGGTAACAGCGCTCACTCCGGCGGATCGCGCAAGCCGCGGCGACACCGTGGGCCGGCCCATCTGGTGTGTGCTGCTCGGAATTCTCGACGACGAAGGAAAGGAAGTACCGCCAGGTCAAATAGGCGAGATCTGCGTTCGGAGCCCCCTGTGTGTTCAGGGATATTATCGTAACACCGAGGCGACAAAGGAATTCCTCGCTGGCGGATGGTGCCACTCCGGAGACATCGGTTTCATTGACGCCGAGGGATACCTGCACGTGACCGGCCGCAAGAAAAACATGATCAAGAGCGGCGGCATCAGCATTTTTCCGGAAGAGATCGAAGAGGTTCTCTCACGCCACCCCAAGGTTAGCGAGGCCGCCGTCGTCGGCTTCCAAAGCAAGGCCTGGGGCGAGGCCGTGAAAGCCCTCGTCGTCCTGAAGCCCGGAGAAACCTCGACCGCCGAGGAACTGACCCGCCACTGTAAAGAGTCTCTAGCCTCTTATAAGACTCCCAAGCTCTTCACTTTTGTGGATGCCCTACCCAGGACCGGTCTCGGCAAAATCGACCGCGGAAAGTTGGGCGCTCTAGTCGAGCAGCAATAGGCGACAACCGGTTTGAGCGATAACCATCGGGACCGCGGAGGGCTTCCGCGAATATGCACAAGGAGGAATTTTATGCCTGGCGCAATCGATATCGTAATCAACCTGCATACCCCCGAGGTTCTGGCGATCCGACCCGGCTGGCATAGAGATTTTTTGGGCGGAAAGATCGGTGCGGACGGCGAAATCATCAGAGGCCTTCCGATCGAGCAATATCTTGAGCGAATGGATCGCGCCGGAATTCAAATGGCCTTCATCACCGCATCGAGATCCGGCAGCAAAGGTCACCCATCCAATTGGCAGCTTCCGTATGAGATGGTTGCCGATGTCGTGAAAAAGTACCCCAGCCGATTTAAGGGGCTGGCGGGTCTGGATCCAGCCGAGGGAATGGAGGGTGTGCGTAAGCTGGAATATGGGATCAAAGAATTGGGCTTTGTCGGCGCCCATCTCTATCCTCACTGGTTCGAGCTGCCGCCGCACCACCGCAAGTACTACCCGTTCTACGCCAAATGCGTCGAGT
Source organism: Binatia bacterium (assembly GCA_036555515.1). GTDB lineage: Bacteria > Desulfobacterota > Binatia > UBA9968 > UBA9968 > DATACQ01. Next base: position 2 of record DATBLC010000304.1, on the reverse strand, counting down.
TA
>DATBLC010000303.1:0-6897 GCA_036555515.1 Binatia bacterium | reverse complement strand
CGGCCACCACCCCGTACTCTCCATAGGTGGAAATGCCCGCCGGCAGGGCCTGAAAACAACCTTTGCGCTCCTGTGCCCGCGCTCTCCAGGTCTCACCCCTCGGTCGCTGTTTGGTTACTCAATTGTGGACTCCTTAATAATGGTGGTGTGAAAAGCGAGAATCTCCGAAGACCGATCGCTCGGCAGGTGGTTCGACACATTGAGGAAACTTCACTTATAAGCTAAAAGCCGACTTGACCTCTTTGGGCTTATTCCTTAAGGCGGGCAGGTGCGTCATCGGGCGGCGTGATATCGAACGCGTTAGCGGTGCAACACGTCATCGAGAACGAGCCGACCCGGGCGACCAGAGCCACCAGCTCTTCAGTGCTAAAGGCTGCTTCGGCGGATGCATAGGTGGCATCGGATAGTCCCTTGTCGGCGAGCAGTTCGTTGGCGACCTGATGCGCGAGCAATTCGCGCTTGTCAGTGGTCGGCAGCGCGTCGCGGGCGTTGATGGCTTCGATTTCTTCCTGCGTGAGTCCAACTTTAAGAGCGTTGCGGCACTGAACGGCCCACGGGTATTTGGCGCCCCAGAACCGCGCCACGGTCAAGGTGGCGATCTGCTGTTCGCGGGCGGACAGGGTGCTGTCAGCGATAGAGGCTCCTATGTTCTGGACGTTCTGCATTAGTTTGGGATTGCGGATATAGGCCCAAAATGGCCCGCCATGGGGCTTGCCGTTAGCCTTGGACGCGTCGATCACGGCGCGCTGTTCATCGTTCATGTCGTCGGGCGTCAGAATGGAAATGCGTGTCATTGTATATCTCCATGTTTCTATACCGCCTAGCAGCCCTATTTACGGCAGCTCGACCATGACCTCGATTGCTGCCGTGGTGCTCATGGCGCGATAGTCGATCGCCCGATCGCGCACGTCGCCCATTTCCGGCTGGTCCAACTTTATGCGAGCAGCCAATACGTATAGGAAAGTTAAACACCCTTTTTCTCTGTCGGGAGCTATATCGTCGAACTGCCGAGCCGTCAAGCGTGCGAGTGTTTATACAATGGTGGAGTGAAAGCGAGAATCTCCGAAGACCCCTCACTCTTCAGGGGGTTCGACACATTGAGGAAACGTCACTTATCTACGGTCGGCCAACTGTGGGCGACGAGCCGAGAAAGCTCATTGCGATCCGGTTGGACGCGAACGTGTTGAGTTGGCTGCGCAAGACGGCCGAGAAGAAAGGGCTACCGTATCAGTCGCTAGTCAACGAAATATTGGCCGGCGAGAGGCGGAAGGCGAGTTAGGTTCTGGTAGCGCGAACGACGGGAGCCCGGTGCGCGGGGTCGGACCACGCTAAGTTGCCGGAACCTCAGCAATTCTTTCCCATGGAAACGTGGTTTCTAGCCCTTAGAGACTCATTTTGGGTGTCGAAATTGGTCCTGTAAGCTTCACCGGGGTTCTCGCAACGCATAGGTTCCATCTACTGCTCAACTTCGCGATGCATTGTTTTGACTCCGAGTTCGCCTTTGATCTTCTCGACGAAGCTAGACTGCCAACTGCAATGGCTCCGCCAGCATCGACAGTCGAATATTCCTGAATTTCGAAGTTCCATATGCTTCTTAAACGATTTGAACGTTCCTCATCCGAATAACGACTGGAACGATTTTTGCGTTTCTGTTGCCTGTTGCCTCTCGCCTCGTGCCTAATCTGTGCAATCTTCTGCCGCTGAATCAACACCGTGCCGCTGGTCCGACCCGCGTGATGGACACCCGCATGATGGACGCGTTTCGATAATAACACCTGTGGCGAGCAGTGATAGACCGAACAACTGGATCAAGTATTTCACGATTTCTCCGGATGCGAGGCGTTGCTGAATCACGTCTGCGAATACGAATAGTGAGGCTCCCATCAATATGAGCACGGGAGATTCCACCCATTTCATGATTCGCTTTCGCCATGGCCATTGGACTCGCAGTTCGACCAAAGACGGCGGAATCGGCAACGATTTACGGTCATCCATGGGATCCTGTACAGACTGATCGCAAGTGAGGAGCAACTCCGACTGGTTAGTTTCTAGTTCCTGAGGTAGTACGTATACGAAAAAACTCAGACGGTCGTAAGCGCCATCTATCCCTATCTCGGATCGCAATGGCGAAAGATGTCCTTCCATGCAGGAAAGCTTCATTGTAAATCCCGGCCGTGGTGGAGCCGTTCTATCACCCATGAGTTGATAAACGCGAAATAAGTACACCTTTCCTGTCTTCAGTATCAGCTCTGCCCTCCATCGAGTCTCGAATCGCTTAGCACTCTTTCCTTTGTTTAGCTCTAACACCCCGCTGACCAAATAAAAACACACTTTCGCATATACAGGCATTCCGCCTAGTACGTTCACCAAATGAGACCAGGCGTGGATGAACTCAGATCCTTCACGGGCCTTAGTAGCGGTGATGGTCTCTAAATCCTTTATCTTGACGGGCAGGATAAATTTCGCAAGGTGATGGTTCCTTTGATTGGCGACCTGCCTTGCCTCCAATTGAATGGCTATCGTATCGCTATACTTTTCGCGTTCGGAACACATTTCGTCCGCGCGCGGCACAGTCGGCGACTGTGCCGTTGACCACGTAAGCTTAAAAATTGTCGATCGCAGTCCGCTTAGAAAAGAGCGGCCACGAGGCTGCGATGCCATTTCCTGAGGAAGATTTTCCAGCAATGAGTCGGTGTGTACTTCCGAGCGTGACGTCATATACTGAACGAGGTGCAGAAATACGAGATCGAGAAACACAAACGCCCCCACAATCATCTACCTTCAGTATCCGGAGAGTTCTGAGAGGGATGAACGTCGCGCGGTCAAAATCCCGGAGGACCAGAAGCCCGACTTTTCCTTCGAGCTCCCCAATTTCCTGCGAGCAGAGATGGAAGTATTGACGTTCATACCGGAAGTGATAGGTGGCTCCAAAAGGTAGAGAAAGAATAGCCACGTTGTGGAGGTGGTAAGGATAGATGGAATTGGTCAGAAAAAGGACTTCGGGCATATTTCTACGCATTTTCCTGTTCCAACAAACGGCTGATCCGCGCCTGTTCCGGAGTAAACGAGTCGATCGCCTTTACCACAGCGTCGTCCTTCAGCCGTTTACTCAGCCACATCCTCTTCCAGTAGTCGATGATCTCCTCTGCGGGGTAATGAATATGTTTGGCGTCGACATCATCTCCCAAAAGGAGTTCTGCCAATTCTCGGTGAGTGGGGCTGCAAATAACGCTCTTCGGTGGCCCGTAAAAACCAGAAGCTCCTCAGGAATCTTGAGTTCTCTGGCGGCCATCCGGAGCACGCGAATTTTAGAGTTGCACCATGTTCTAAACTGACCTTTCGTGTCGGGACGCCGCCGCCGGACAAGATTCTTTACCTGTTCGTAAAGCATGGGATCGATCTGAAAGTGTGAATAGCCGCGACTGTATCCCAAGAAGCGGTATAGAGATCGTCCCTCACACTTCAGCCCTTTAAATAGTGGTGCGTTGCTGCCATAACAACCACTTGTGGTAAGCAAGTACAACTCGTCGGCGCGAAGGGACTGCCGGAGCGTTAACTGATCCTTGTAACGCGCATGATAGAACGATCGTATCTCGTTCGATGTCATTGAGCCGGCCAGCAATTTCCCCCCAGTGAGAAAAGAATAGGGTGGCATACTCACGCAAGTGGAGAGATCGGCAATATCGACTAGCCTGCGCCGTCGAATCATGCGGTACTCGGACCCTAACCATCCAATCCACTCATCCCGAGCCTGAAGTTGGCGCACCGGAGAGCTAAGGCAGCAAATACCTATAAGCGGCTGGCTCTTATGGCCCAGATCACGGATAAGAAACTTCATGCGCCGCCCCGGACAATCGAAAGTTGGGAAGGAACTCCAGAGGCTAAAATAAGTGAACACTTAATAATCTTCCTCGGTACGACATGGGATAATCTGGGGTGTTATAGCGTGCGGATCAAGAGCGCGCCCGGGCAAAATATTGGAAAGCAATTCATGCTCTCGTTCACTAATAGAAGACCGGTGTCGAAATACATACCTGACAACCTGTTGGTGCCAATTGCGGACAGCTTCGCGTTTACTAGGCGGACCAAGACTTAGTGGAAGCCTTGCAATCGCATCGGTTAGCGCAGACCGAAGTTCCCTAGCTGTCACGGCGGTGTGGGGGCTTTGTGTCAGCGTTGTCAGGTTGCTACACTGTCGCGAAAAACGGTCTTGCCTTGGATCAAGTCAAAAATAATCAGAATTACTCTAAGCGGAAAGTCGCGGCCCGAGTTCGCGCTCCGGAGCCGCAAGCATAACTCAAAAACGGATATTGGCCGCGTATGCGGATCTATAGCGGCAGACAGTACTCGCTACGGAAGCGCGTTTCAAATTGCTCTTGGCTTGCCGACAGGTTGAACAAATGCTGTCCCGATTGCGGTAAGCTTTGGAAAGCGGGCAGCCTGACGCCACGCCGGTGTGCTTGGATCGCTCGGCGGCGGCCGAGGACGGCGGATTTGGCTTGAAAACGGAATCCTCCTCGTAGCCCTCGGCGACGGTTTCCTAGAATATCCTCCGATGCCGTCCGACACCGCCGATATAGGGCATGAAGAGGCGCAGTTTGCTGGGGATGTTCGTGCCCATGTAACAGGAGTTGGCGCGCGGGAAGAGCGTTCAGTTGGCCGCCTCCTGGATATGGTCGACCCCACTCATCCTCGGCCTCGAGTTCCGGCTCCATCAGCTCGAAGCCATGCGCATATATAAAAGAGCATCGGTCACGAAATCCACATGCTGCTCGATGGAGGTGAGCATGTTGCTTTTGACCGAGGGGCTGCCCGGTCCGGTAATCATGAACAGGTTCGGAAAAGCTTTCACATAAGCCCCAGATAGGTGCGCGGCCCTGCGCGCCACTTCTCCTTTAGCGCCTGCCCGTCCCGGCAGAGGATGTCGACTTTGAAGAGCGTGAGTCCGCGAACTGGGGTGGGGGAAGGAACGTTGTTGACGCGGAATCGTGTGATAGTTCCATTCTAACGCTTACGCCAGTAGCGATTCGGCGGGAATGGCAAGGTGTTTGCGCAAAGACCGCATCATCTCAACCGTGAGTTTCCTTTTCTTGTTGAGAATCTCCGACACCCGGCTTCGCCCTCCGAGAATGTGAGCGAGGTCCGATGGCTTGAGCTCAAGCTGTTCCATTCGGAACTTTATGGCTTCAATCGGATCGGGCGGGTCGACCTTGTAATGTCTGCCCTCATATGCCTCGACCAATGTAACCAGCACCTCCAATCGATCGCCCTTTGGGGTGTTCTGCTTAGCATCCCAAAGTTTATCAATCTCCTTAAGAGCCCTCTGGTAGTCACGTTCTGTTTTGATGGGTTTAACCGTCATGTCAGACCTCCTCCGCTTTGATTCTGTCGTACGCCACATGGGTGCCGATAAACCGGATATAGACAATTTGAAACTCGTACTTCACCGCCACGACCAACCGATACATATTTCCCTTTATGTTGAAAACGACACGGTTGTTGCGAAGAATACTCGCCGTGCGGTATGTCGTCTTGATGTCCTGTGGACCTTTCCATGTGGCTTTCTTCGCCTCAGTATACCACGCTCTCAAAGCACTCTCCGCATCTGGATGTTCGTCCCAAAATAACTTCAGTGTCTTTACTGAGACGACTCGCATGTCCCAGACTAGCGTGTTCCCATTTTGGGAACAAGGGGGTACCCGGATCCCGGGCCGGACCAGCCCAAAAATATGATTTCCATATATAGAAGGATGCAGAAAAGGCAGCGTCTAGAGTCTTGAGCACGGAGCACGGGTCAAATCTATTGTTGCAAGTTATTACCAGGATTTTTAAACGATGTCTGATGCTTGACGTTCACAAAAGACCCCTCTCTCGCTGCCCCTGATACAAGACTTTGGGATAAAGAAGCGCCGAGAACGGCAAATGAAACTACGGGTTGGCAATGGCTGCTGGCACGCCGGACATGTGCTCTACGCCTCGGTTTGTTTGGCGGCGGGATTCTACGTGCGACAGGGGCTGGATGTCGAAATCGTCGACGCCAAGGTAAATCCTAATGGGATCCGTTGTAACCGTCGCGGCGGCGAGCGGTATGATGAAATCGATCCTCGGGCTAAGGCGGGGGCCGTTTTTCAAGATCAAACAATCGGATCCGCAACACGAGGACCCAAAAACGCAAAACTATTCACTTGTTCCTTCGATTTTGACTGATTGAAAAAAGACTGATATTGACAAACCATTCATTGGAGCAGGAACGCGATGAACACGCCCACGGTGAGTCAGATGAACGGGTTGGTGGATACCGAGCAGGAGCTCGGCATTATGTTCGACCGCCGGGCCGGGGGAACCGAGGTTATCGGCGGGGCGCACAAATGGGTCATGAACGAAATACGCCGCCGAGGGTTCGGTCCAACTTCCTGGTATACCGGACGCAGCTCGAGCACAGTCAGGACTTGTTCGTAGGTACGCGCGACGATGTGTTGCGGAAAGTTAACGGCAAGCGGAAGATCGCCCGACGAACCATCCTTCTGGACCAGGCGGTCCTGTCGTCCGCGAATTTGAGTGTTTTTTCTAGCCCGTAGCGGGGTTGGGTCAAGCATGCGGAAACTACGGAGAACTCCCGATGCGCATGCCCAAAGAGTTCCGAGAAGGGACTCACGCGGGCCTCACAAACTTCGCGGGCGCCATACACACGCGCAAGGCGGCTGTCTGTATGGACAGGGCTAGCAGCAGTTCGAAAATTTGAAACTCTGTAGCGTTCATGAAGTGCAGAGGAGGAAGCTAGATGCAATGGCTTGAGAACGAAGTTGCGGTAGTCACCGGGTCGGGATCCGGGATCGGCAAAGCGGTGGTGCATCGGTTTGTCGAAGAAGGAGCAAAGGTCGTTGCCTTCGACCTGTC
>DATBLC010000302.1:0-44564 GCA_036555515.1 Binatia bacterium | reverse complement strand
CGGCCACCACCCCGTCCTCTCCATAGGTGGAAATGCCCGCCGGCAGGGCCTGAAAACAACCTTTGCGCTCCTGTGCCCGCGCTCTCCAGGTCTCACCCCTCGGTCGCTGTTTGGTTACTCAATTGTGGACTCCTTAATAACAGTACGTAGATGGCCCGTAGGCCCGAATCACCGGCCGGGATGGTTGCTTTTGATCCGGGCGTTCGGCTAACTTGTGGTGCGCTGGGAATAATATATGCGGGGAGGTTCAAGTTGAAGATCATCAGCGAGTCCGTCATCAAGAGCAATACGGGTAAGACCTTCGAAGTCAAGAAAGGTCAGATCATTCGCGTGATCGGCGAGTCCACGGCGGACTACGTCGTGTTCAATTTGCAAAACGTGCAAGAGCGGTTTGACCAGGCCCGGACGAAAGTCGATCAAGGAAAAATTTATGTCACGACAGGCGACCTTCTCATTTCCAAATACAACAACGTGATGCAAACCATTGTCAAAGACACCTACAGGGGCACCCACGACATGGAAAAAGGCATGTGCAGCACCTCGTTTTACCGAAAATGGGGCGCCGAGATCTTTAAAATCTATGGCGGTGTGTGGAAACGGCTGGGGAGAAAAAGAGGCGCCGCGCCCAAACATGGCTGCTGGGAAAATCTTGCCAAGGCACTAAAGTCCTACGGCATTGCAAAAGAGGATGTGCCGAGCCCGCTCAATATCTTTCAGACAATGGTAATCAATGCCAAGACCGGTTCGATGCGCTATTCGATGACGCGCCCGCGCCCCGGCGGCGACATGATGGACCTGCGCTCGGAAATGGATTGCCTCGTCGGCATCAGCGCGTGTCCGGAAGGAGGGCGGGGTAAGGATCTACGCGTAGTAATTTATAAATAATAACTTTCGTGCTGGCAGTAGCCTCTGTTATCTCAGGTATTTTTCGTTCCAGTAGCTCAAAACCTTCAAGCCGTTCAAATCGATGGAGAGTTGCTCTTCCCATTTGCGTGAACAGTAAATTTCCGGTGATCCTGCGCTTAAGCGAAATCTCGGCCAGCCAATTGCCTTATCGCCAGCTCGATTAAACCCGGATTCCGCAGTTAGACTGAGGAGTGAGCAAGCGAGGTGGAACCCTGAAGTAGCGAAGGCGTCCAACTGTAAAATTGCAGAGTCATTTTGCACTTTGGCGTTTCCTCGTTATCAGGCTGAACTGGCTCTCACTACACCACTGATCGTTCTCTGCTTAGAGGCAGTAACCCATCGACTTCGGTACGGAAGGGTTGCACCTTGCGCTTACGCTATCGACGGCAACTGCGGAATCCGGGTTAAAGGCAAGCCCCATCCGAAGACGTTTGGAACGTTTTGAACGGCTGTATTAGGCGTTTCGCCAAGGCATCAGCCGGCGATCCAAGTACTGAATTAACGCCAGCAGAGCGACGGCGAGTAAAACGATGGTCAGGATCGTGGCAAAGAGCGCCGGCGAATTATACGACGCGCTGAAGGTCATGAGCATGGCGCCGAAGCCGACCACGGCGAGGATCAATTCGCTGGTGACCATGCCGAGCACCGCCCGCCCCATGCCAAGCCTGAGCCCCGCCATAATCATCGGCAGCGCCGCCGGCAGGATCACTTTCAAAAAAAGATCGCTTTCCCGCGCCCCGAAAGAGCGCGCCATTTCCGTCAACGTCGCGTCGACGTTACGGACGCCGGCGGTGGTGTTGATCGCTATAATAACGAAGGCGAAGAGAAAAACGATCCACACCCGAGAGTGCAGTCCCAGGCCAAAGGCGATGACCAAAAACGGGATGAAAGAAATCATCGGCACGGTAAGCAGCGCCGCCATGTAGATATCGAGGAACGATTCGAGGCGGCGGTAGCGGCCCATCAATAAACCCAGCGGCACGCCGACGAGCACGGACAAAAAGAATCCGAGCGCCATCGCTTGAAGACTGATGGCCAGGGCCCGGAAGAGCTGCCCGGAAACGAGCAACTCGAACCAAGCGACGACGACTATTGAAAGCGGCGGGAGCAAGCGAGTGTTTCCCGTCCGCCCCGCAATTTCCCATAGAAGCCCGAGGGTGATGACTGAAAGGAGTCTCAGGGTGCGCGGCTTCATCGCTCAGAATCGTGCTCGTGATCGTTTCTCGTGCTCGGGCTCGTTTTCGAACACGAGCGCCCCTGGTCTCTGAGACCTTGTTCACAGCCGTCCGATTCCAACGTAGCGGACCGTTCAGGCTGTAAGACCTGACTATTTCCGGCCGACCGTCTTCAGCACTCGATCCAAAGGACCAACGTCAAAGGCCTGCTGAAAGGTCACCGCGCCTTTTTTTAGCAAGCCGGCTTCCTCGAAAAATTTTATACTCGCATCGCCGCGCTCTTTGCCGGCGCCGCCGTTGACGTCCCAGATTCGCAACTCTTTGTACGTCGCGGCGATGGCGTCGATGAGCTCCGGCTTGCTTTCCGGCAGCAAGCGCAGCGCACTCTCTTTGATCGAGGCCGGGCGCTCTTCGGCGCTGCGATGGGCTCTGAGGATTGCTCCGAGCACGCTTTCCACCGTCGCGCTGTTTTTCTGCAGATAGTCGGCGCGGGCAAAGTACATCGATCCAATCAACTGTGGAAAAGTCTTGGCGTAGGAAATCAGGACGTGAAACTGTCCGGGCTTGGCGTGCAGAATATTCAGTACGTCGCCGATCTCCGCCGGCGTGGCATCCAATTGGCCGCGCATCAGGGCTTCCGCGCGAACGTCGGAGCCGGGGACAATCATCCACTGCGGATTGATCTTGTAGTGGTTGGCCATCCATTTGACCAGCGCTTCTGTAACCGTGACGGGCGCATGGTAGCCGACGCGCTTGCCGTCCAGTTGCTTGGGATCTTTGAACGACACCGGCGTCACCAGCTGCCATTCGTTGCGCACCTGCTCGGCGATGACTCTGAGATTCATGCCGCTCTCGACCGCCTTCACCACGGCGATGCCGGCCGCCGAGCCGATGTCGGCTTCCCCGGCGAGCACCGCCTGCACGGCCAGATCGGTTTTGGGGAAATAGTGCGGCACCACCTCGATGCCTTGCTTCTTCAGCTGCTCCCACGCCAGCAATGAAGGAATATCGCCCATATCCACCGAAGAGGGATAGGCAACGCGAACTTTCTTCTGCGCGACGACCTCTCCGTTCCAGAACAGACCGACAGCGAACATACCCAGCAACGCCGATAATCTCGCGACTCGAATCAACATAATCGCCTCCCTTTCGGTGGTCAGTTATTCTACCGCGACTTCAACTTTCCAGCTGGTGAGACGGTGGTCGACCGTTTGGACCAGCCTCATTGTGATCATCGCGACGATCAATATGGTCAAAATGACCGCGAACAGCGCGTCGGTCGCGAAGGACGACCCGTACTGCATGATCATCCCACCAACTCCGGTGAGCGTCAGCAGCATCTCCGCGGTAACCATGCCCTTGACGGCGCGCCCCATGCCCAGGCGGATGCCGGCCATGATTGCAGGCAAAGCCGCGGGCAGCATGATTTTAAAAAAGACTTCCCGTTCCTTGGCGCCGAAGGAGCGCGCCATTTCCACGAGCACGTTGTCGACCTGCTTCACGCCGGTCATGGTGTTGATGACGATCACGAAGACGGCAAAGAGGAAGACCACGGCGATGCGTGATTCGACGCCCAAGCCGAACCATAGGATTAATACCGGCACAAAGGCTGTGGTCGGCGCCGACATCAAGGAGTTGACGTAAAGGTCGAGAAAGTGCTCGACGGCGCGAAAACGACCCATCAGCATACCAATGACGATCCCCACCAAGGCCGCCAGGACAAATCCAGCCGCCATGGTGCCGAGACTAGCCGCCAAATTCGGCAAGAGCTTACCGCCCACCAGGAGTTTCCACCAAGCTGCGCCGATTTTCGAAAGCGGTGGAATCAGCACCGAATCCAAGGTTCGTCCGGCCAGCTCCCATAGGACGACGAGCGATACGATCGAAAGCAAGTTGGTGTTGAAGCGGCTATGCAACGCCATGACGTTTTAACCTGGATTTTTTACTGCGCCAAATTCCCTGCCTACCCTTAATTAAGCTCAACGTTCAACGTGTCAGCCCCTGCGGCGCTGAATTCAATTAATACGGCTCCGTAGGCGGAAGACATTGAACGTTGAACCTTAAACCGTAGTTATTAAGGAGTCCACAATTGAGTAACCAAACAGCGACCGAGGGCTGAGACCTGGAGAGCGCGGGCACAGGAGCGCAAAGGTTGTTTTCAGGCCCTGCCGGCGGGCATTTCCACCTATGGAGAGGACGGGGTGGTGGCCGGCAAGGCAGAGAACCATTGACCGCAATCGGAAGGGCTCGCCTCTCGGTCGCACACTAGCGACATAGTCTCTAAATAACGAACTCATTAGTAATTACCTCGTAGAAACTTGTCGGCTGCCTTCCCTCCCGGCGACTCGACTTCGGCAACTCGCCGACATTTTTAGTGCCGTAGTTGGGACCGAGTTCTTGTCTAATCCACCGACTGCACGCGACCCGATCTCGGGACGTGCTCGCGTCCGGCATCGTTTGTTGCGGATGCTAGTGCAGTGCCTCTTAAATGAAGTCACTTATTGTTTACATAAAACGGGCGTGAAATTCTCGATCGGGGGACTTGACCCCCGCCAAGGCGCAAAGCACGCCAAGTTTCGGAGGGAAAAGATAAATTATCTTGAAAAAAATGTTTATTATTTTCCGATCTTTGCGGCCTTTGCGTCTTTGCGGGAGATATTCCGAGTTTCGGTTGTGGCGATGATTATAAACCGGATAAAGTACCAACAGCGTGAGACACTACACTAGCATCCTCAAGGACGCAGCATTCGCAATTTCTGAATTAGCAGAAGTTGGCCTTTACTAATAAGGCCGCTCTTTGGCGTAACTGTTTGTTGGCACAACTTTTATGCCACGAAGAGCGGCCTTAGTCTTCTACTTTGGGGAGAAATTCCGGCTAACCCCGCAGCCGAATACTTGCACATCCGATCTTTGCTTGCCTTGCCGGGCATTTTGGGGTTAAGGTCTCAAGAGCCGCGCGGAGCCGCGCACGACGCAGCTCGACCGGTGAAAGGAGAAGACTATGAAATTCGGCAATCCAACGGGCTGGCTGGGGAGGATGCGGGCGGCGGCAATAATCTCATCCACGGCGTTAGGCATCGCCGTTCTTCAAGTCCCATTGGCTTTGGCGCAAGGAGCCAAGGTCAAGGTGGGAAGAACGATAGGAGGAAGCGGGTTTCATATTCCCTCTTACGTGGCCATGGACAAAGGATTCTTCAAAGGAGAGGGTCTAGATGCCGAATTCATTGCAACGACCGCAGGCGTTTTAGTCAGGGCGGCCATAGCCAAAGAGATAGAATTCGTGCCGATCCCGGGTGGAGGCTCCGAGGCGATGCTCAAGGGAGCGCCGCTGGTTTTTATTGTCGGGGAGTCCCTCATCTCTCAATGGACGATCACCACCCAGCCGGAATTAAAACGGATGGAGGATCTGAAAGGAAAAACCATAGGCCTTGAAAGGCCGGGGCAGGCTGCCTACACCGAGGCGGTGGTCGTGCTCGGAAAGTTCTTCAAGATGGAGCCCGGTAAGGACTACAAGGTTATCACCTTTAATGCGGAGACCGACCGGGTGGCCGCGCTGATCAACCGATCGATCCAGGCGGCTATACTCTCTTTTCCCCATGCCGCAAGGGCGGAAAAGGCGGGGATGAAGATCCTGGTGAAGACAGGAGACTACATTCCAAGGCTCGGAGGGACGTTTACTGTCCATCGGGACCTGCTCAAAGAGAAGCGCGATGTGACCAAGAGGTTTATCCGGGCGATGGTCAAAGCGAATGATTATGTCAAGGCCAACAAGCAGGGCACCATAGACGTGATCCAGAAGTATTTTGAAATTAAGGATACCGGCTTGGCCGAAGGCATATACAAGCAAGTGGCGAATGCGTTCGGGCCGGAAATTCCCCACGATTTGCTAATGGAGCTATTTCAGTCCCGGACTACGCCAGAGCTCGGCTGGCCAGCGGGCAAACCTTTGCCCGACATCGAGCAATTCGTCGCCCGCGACCTCTTGAATGAAGTTCTCAAGGAGATGGGAAGGAAGGTGACGAAGTAAGAACTAGAAGGCAGTAGTAAAAGAAGCAGACAGAAAGGCAGCAAGAAATTTCTGCCTCGTGGCTTCACTATTAGAAGGTCTTTGTTTCCTCGGGTCGCCAGCGGGCGAGGTTAGATTCGAGTTTCTTTACTGCCATCGTCAGTACCAGGGAGAGTCCCATAAATATCGCTACTCCTACGAATACAACATCCACTTTGTAGTTTGTGGCCGCCGTGGCGATCATGAAACCGAGACCTTTGCTGGCCCCGAAAAATTCACCCACGACCACGCCAAGGATGGCCCGCCCGATCGCCAGACGCAGTCCGGCAATAATATAAGGGACCGAGTTGGGCAGGACCACTATCTTCATCGTTTGCCACTCGTTAGCTCCGAATGATCTTACCACGTTGACCAGAACTCTATCGACGTTTTTCACACCCTCGTAGGTATTGATGAGAAGAGGGAACACAGCGCCGATAAAGACAATCATGATCTTCGACCACACTCCGATCCCGAACCAGAGGATGAAAAGAGGCAGGAAGATGAGCCTGGGCGTGGCGTTGAAGACGGTCACGAAGGGATCGACCATGGCATCGATGATGCGGGATCTGCCTGCGATGAGTCCCACCGGCAGGCCCACCGCAATCGCCAGTCCAAGTCCGGCAAGGAACTCAATCGAGCTGACATAAAAGTGTTCCTGGATTTTATTCTCGATGAACAACTGGTAAGAGACATCGATGACTTGCGACGGCGTGGTAAAAAAGAGGGACAGCCCCTTAGGCAGCGTTAATAGATGGGGCATCGATTCCCAGAGGAGGATCAAGAGCAGAATGAATCCCCCGCCCAGGATATGTTGCTCTTTTTCCGAATAGAAGTTCGTTAGCCGGTTCATCGCGTCTCCTGCATCGTCTTGTATGGCGCCAGCACGGCTTCGAGTTTTCTCATGCCTTCGGTCAGCGCGACCGCTGCGACCATCAACACGAAAATGGCCGCGAACATTTCCGGTAGCCGGTAGGTGTCGCCAAAGCGGGAGATCGCGTAGCCGATCCCTTCCGAAGCTGCATAGAATTCTCCCACAATGATCCCCACCAGGCCCCTGCCCAGCGCGATCCTGGCGCCGGCTGCGATGTAGGGCAGGGTACTCGGAAAGATGACCTTAAAATAAAGATCTTTTTCTCCGCCGCCGAAAGACCTGACAACATTGATCAGCAACCGGTCGGTGGAGCGCACGCCGGCAAAGGTGTTGAAGATAAACGGGAAGACAGAGAGCGCAAATACCAAAACCGATTTGGCGAAAAGGCCTACGCCGAAGACAACAATAATGAGAGGGGCAAGGGCAACCAGGGGGCTCGCGTAGAGCGCGGTGAAAAAAGGGTCGAGCGTATAGCCGGCCCTGCGTCGCCAACCCATAATGGCTCCTAATGGTATGCCGAGTACAATCGCGAAGCTGAAGCCCCACAAAAAGGCCTTGCTGCTGACTGCCAAGTCACTCCACAGGGCGCCGTATATGAATTGCTCCTTGAAGGCGACCGCGATGAGGGAAGGCTTGGTGAAGAAAAACGGATTCAACGGGATCAGGAAAGTTAACACAAGCTCCCAAATAAGGATCAAACCCAAAACGGCGGCCGACCCGAGAATCGGTCTCTGGTATTCTTGGTAGATGGCTTTAGGCCCCATAGCCGCTCCTGCTGATCAGCTCGTCCTTGAGCGTGTTCCAGATGTCGGCCTTGATGTCGTTGAACTCACTGGACAGTCTCATTTCGTAGTCCCTTGGCCGAGGAAGGTTGACTTTCAAGATGCTCTTGGTCCGGCCCGGCCTTGCGGTCATCACGATGACGCGGTCGGAAAGATAAGCCGCCTCTTCGATACTATGGGTGACAAAAAGGACGGTCTTTTGGGTTCGCTCCCAGATCTGTAGTAGCTCCGCTTGCATCAGATCGCGTGTCTGCGCATCCAGAGCGGCAAAGGGCTCGTCCATCAGCAATACTTCAGGTTCTGTCGCCAAGGCACGAGCGAGTCCCACGCGCTGTTTCATGCCTCCCGATAGTTCGTGCGGATAGTGGCGTTCAAAGCCCGTCAGTCCCACCAGTTGGATTAGCCCCCCGGCACACTCGGCTCTTTGTGCGGCGGGAACGCCTTTGAGTTCGAGGCCCAACTCGACATTAGCCGCCACGGTTCTCCAGGGCAATAGGCCGAATTCTTGGAAAACCATCGCTCGTTCCTGGCTTGGGCCGGTGATTGGCGTGCCGTTGAGCTGCATATCGCCGGTATCGGGTTTAATCAGGCCCAAGAGAATATTGAGGAAAGTGCTCTTGCCGCAGCCCGACGGCCCGACGATACTGACAAACTCTCCCTTGCCCACTGCCAAATCGAAATTGCTCAGCGCCGTGACGGGATCGCGGCTCTTCGACTTGAAGGTCAAACTGATGTTCTTAGCTTGGATGAAAGGCGTCATGACCGAAAGCGGCCGGCTCTATTTGATCCCGAGCTCCTGATTCACTTCTCGTTGCAGGCTGAAGTCGAATATTTTCGCGGCCGGGACCGGCTCCCGGAGCTTGAGCAATTCGGCGTCAGCGCGGAGAAATTCTTCGACCTCTTTGTCGGACGGAATGCCGTTGGCGGTAAACGCCGGCCGCGCCAGGCGATAGGACTCCAGAGCGACGGGCAGTTCGACGTTGAGATATCTCGCCAAGATTTCCGCGGCGCCGCGTTCGTTTTCAAAGAAATAGCGCGCCCCCTTGGCGCGCGCTCTCAAGATGCGCTTGACGAGATCTTTTCTCTCGCGCAGAAGCTTCTCGGATGCGGCCAGACCATTCTGCAGGTTGGGCAGGTCGTCCAGCGTGCTGCCGTGGATTTTCAACTTGAATTTGTCGCGCGCCAGGATCACCGTCGGCGGCGAAAGGGCGGCTAGATGAATGACTCCGGCGAGCAGGCTTTGCAGCTGGGCGGGAACGTCGCCGCCGACGACCACGGTGATTTCTTTGTCCGGGTTCAGTCCGTTTTGGCGCAACAGCCGGTTGGCGGCAAGATGCTGAGAGCCGCCGAACGTAGTCGTGCCGAAAGTCTTTCCCTTCAGTTCGCCAAGCGATTTAATGTCCGGCTTGGTGACCAGCCAGAAAAGGTTTTTCTTAAGACTTTGGGCTAGGACTTTCGCCGGCAATTCACTGCGCTCCATGGCACGGGTTATCGTGCCGACGTTGTTAATGGCGTGAACTTCGCCGCTCAGGAGCGCCGTGACGGCGATATTGCCCCTCACCTGCACGACGTCGGCGGCCAAACCCTCCTGTCGGAAAAAGCCGCGTTCCTGGGCGATATAGAGATCGATGGAGGCGATGCTGCGGCTGGGGTAAGCGATGACGACTTTTTCCAGCGAGGTTTGCCCCCGCGCATTCGGTGCAAAAATGACAGACAGGAAAACTGCGAACCACAGCGTTGGGAGTTTCATGGGGCGCTACCGCGATTGATTTTTAGATGTCCATGCCATGGATGTCAAGCTCATCGATCAGATAAAATATTCCCCTTCATCGCGCGCGCCGCTTGACGATCCCGGCGGCGTGAAATATATCTTTGCTTCGCGCTAGCTGAGGCAAAACGGTCTCAGGTCGGGCCCCGTTGCGTCAAGCATTTTCGCTGTGGTTGCGGACGGAATTGGAGCAATCGCTTGGGGCGGTTGGAGAAAAATTTTGCCGGAGAGGGAGCATTTATGGGTAGACCGAGAGTAATTGAATGGCCGGACAAAGCCAAGATTTGCGTGACCTTTATCATTCCGTGGGAAGTTTGGCCGGAGAACTTTGCCACGCGCGAGTCACTGCAACGCCACGGGACGCACACGATTCCGCCGGCGAATGCGGTTTTCAAGAAGAACCTGGCCGCCGTTACCGAGAGGGAATACGGTGACCGCATCGGCATCTGGCGTATCATGGATCTTTTCGAGCGCCATAATCTCAAAGTGACCTTTCTTATGAACGGACTGAAGGTCGAGCAGTTCGCTGACGAATGCCGGGAATTCAAGGCCCAGGGGCATGAATTTTCGTCGGAGAGTTACGAGCACGAGTATTCTTTCATGTACACCCGCGAGCAGGAGCGAGAGTCGATCCAAAAGACGGTGGCGGCATTCGAAAACGTCTTGGGGCAGAAGCCGACGGGCTATCTCTCTCCCGGGCATGCCTCGACGCCCCATACCCTGGAGCTGGTAGCGGAGGCCGGCTTTGTCTGGTGGGCCGATCCGCTCAACTCCGATAATCCTTATACCGTCGAGTCAAAGGGCAAAAAGGTCGTTGTCGTGCCCTATAACGTCCCAGGATGCAACGACTACTCGACCTACGGCGCGGGGCGCACGCCGCGAGACCTGCTGCAAATCATGAAGGATCAATTCGATTATCTCTATTGGGAGGGAGAGCAAGGGGCGCCGAAGTTTTTCGCTTTCAATCTGCACCCCTTTGTCTCCGGCGTACCGTTTCGGACTAAAATCATCGAAGAGTTCATTCGATACGCTAAAGGGTTTTCCAAAGTTTGGTTTGCCCGGCGCATCGAAATCGCTAATTGGTGCCTGGAGAAGGGATATTAGCGGACGCGTTGCGTCCGCGGTTCGAATGCGCCAGTGTTCACGGCGCGCGAGGAATATCCTTTTGGCCGTCGGCGAGGCGGCGCGCCGAGGTGAGAAAACCGGTGTGGGCGACCATGCGATGTTGCGGGCGGACGCTCATGCCTTTCAAGTGCCAAAAGCGCATCAGGTTCTCGCTGGTCTCCAGACAGGCGAAACGCCGGTCTTCGCGCAGCCCATCCACCAAACTTTTTACTTGCAGCACGGTGGGCAGATAACACAGCAATATACCGCCGGGCCGCAACGCCCGCCAGGCGCGCTCGATCACTTGCCACGGTTCGGGCAAATCGAGAATGACTCGGTCGACATCGGTTTCATCGAGTTCGGCCGCGATGTCGCCGATTTTCACGGTCCAGTTCGGGGCGGGGCCAAAAAAGCGCGCGACGTTTCGCCGCGCCAACTCGCCGAAGTCCTCGCGCAGTTCGTAGGAAATCAATCGCCCTTCTTTGCCCACGGCGCGCAAGAGCGCTATGCTCAATGCGCCGGCGCCAACGCCGGCTTCGACCACGCGCGCGCCGGGATACAGATCGGCCCAAATTAAAATCGGCCCGATGTCCTTGGGATAAATGACCTGCGCGCTGCGCGGCAGGTTGGGAATGAGTTGCGGCAGGCTGGGGCGAAAGACCAGGAACGGTTCGTTCTGTGAGGAGCGAACGGCGCTGCCTTCATCGTGTCCGATGATATCATCCGCGGCGATCTTGCCGCCGCGAATGGCGATCGGTCGCGCCCTATCCAGACGCGCAAGGTATTCTCGATCTTTGCGGTCCAACAGCACGACGGGCTCGTTTTCCCGTAGCGGTCCTCGAGGGTTGGTGGAATCCATGTGGATGGTATCGAGGCGGGTTACTTGATCGTGTAAGAGCCCAACCCTCGTTTCTTTAGCTCTTCGACCAGCTCGCGCACCTCTTGGGCGCGCTTGAGATCGCCGACCAATAGCGCATCCGGAGTGTCGACGACGAGGGCATCTTCGATGCCAAGCAGCACCACCAGCCGGTCGGGGGCGTGGATCAAGCAATTCTTTGCGCCGAGACCGAGCCATCTGCCGGTGGCAGCATTGCCGTCGTCATCCCGGTGCATCATGCGGTGCACCGCCGACCAACTGCCGATGTCGCTCCAGCCAAAGTTGGCTTCGAGCGCGATAACTTTTCCGTCGGCTGCGGCCCTTTCGAGGACGGCGTAATCAACTGAGATACTGGGCATCTTGGCATACTCGCGGTCGATGTAGCGGGCGAGCCGCGGCGCCGACCGCGCAAATGGCTTGCCTCCGCTCGCAGCGCGGATATTATCGAGCAAGCGGGCGACGGCCGGCTCATAGCGACGCAGCGATTCAAGTAGCGCCGACGCGCGCCAGACGAATATTCCGCTATTCCAAAGCGCGCCTTGGCGAATGAGCCGTCGCGCTGTGATCGCATCGGGCTTTTCTTGAAAGCGTTTAACCAGCGCGGCGCCGGTAATTTTGCCGCTGGTCAGACTGCCGTCTTTGAGAATGTAGCCGTAGCCGGTTTCCGGATAATCCGCTTTGATGCCGATCGTCACCAGATTGTCCCCCGTGGCCGCAAGGCTCACCGCATTCTTCAGTGTGCGGCGAAAAGAACGCGGGTCGGCCACCCAATGATCCGCCGGTACAACCACCATCACGCCGGCGGGGTCGCGCGCCGCCACCTCCAGAGCCGAAAGGCCGATGCAAGGGGCGGTATTTTTCCCCTGTGGTTCGGCGATAAAATTACGGCGCGGCACGCCGCGCAGCTCGCGGGCCAGATCCTTAAGTTGCTCGGCGACGGTGACGATCAACGTGTGTTCAGGACCGGCCAGAGGGAACATGCGCTCGGCGGTTTCGCGAATCAGCGTCTTGGCGCTGAAAATTTTTAAAAGTTGCTTGGGACGCAAGGAGCGGCTCAGCGGCCAGAAGCGGGTGCCTTTGCCGCCGGCGAGAATGACGGAAAATGTTTGAGGTTTCATGATTCGGCTCGAATTCGCATGGGTAGGAAGTATAGTAAAGTAGCGGGCATGGACCTTCAAGACTCAGCTTTCGAGCGGTGCTGGGCCGTTTCAGCTGACCGCGCGGGCTCGCGCGTGGATGCCTTCCTACGCGCGCAACTGCCTTTCCTGTCCCGGCGCGAGGTGGAAGACGCGTTGGGCGAGCGATATTTTTTCGTCAATGGCCGGCGGGCGCGTAAAGGAGACCGGGTGGCGAAGGGCGACGTGGTACAATTTACCGGGCCAGCAGCCTGGCTCTTTCCCGCTCCGATTCCCAACCCGCGGCTAGCTGTGCCGGTGCTGTATGAAGACGGGCATTTATTGGCGCTCAACAAGCCTGCGGGAATTGATTGCCACGGCTTTTCCGGGCGTGATGATGACTCGCTGGCCAATTTTTTGGTGGCGCGTTGGCCGGCACTGTCCGGCATTGGTAAAAGCCGCTGGGAGCCGGGTTTGGTACACCGGCTCGACCGCGAAACTTCGGGTGTCGTGCTGATTGCCAAAACTCAGGCGGCATTCGATGATCTGCGCCGCCAGTTTGGTCGCCGCGCCGTTAAGAAAACATATCTGGCGCTAGTATGGGGCAGTACCGAGGCTGAAGG
This sequence comes from Binatia bacterium, assembly GCA_036555515.1. Classification (GTDB taxonomy): domain Bacteria; phylum Desulfobacterota; class Binatia; order UBA9968; family UBA9968; genus DATACQ01. Next base: position 31,295 of record DATBLC010000302.1, on the reverse strand, counting down.
AACGATCTCTTTCTCTCTCGCCCATGACCCCGACGATAAGAGAAAAATGCAGGCGATGGTCGCGCCTGGCCGGCGGGGGCCAAAGCGTAAAGTTTGGCCGGCGCTGACCCACTATCGAAAAGTCGGCGAAGGGCGGGGACTCAGTTTATTGGAGCTGGAGATGAAGACCGGCGTGACCCACCAACTGCGCGCGCATCTGGCGGCGGTCGCTCATCCCATTCTCGGTGACGTCCTCTACGGCGCTGGCAGACAAGAGACTTTTGGGCTGCGGCGGCACTTTTTGCACGCCGCTGCAATGCAATTCATGCATCCCGCCTCAAAAAGCTCGCTTATGCTGAAGGCGCCGTTGCCCGCTGAATTATCGACGGTGCTTGTGCGGCTGAGACTGATATCCGGTCTGGGTCAGTTAGGTTGCGCTATAAAATGACAAAGGTTTTTGCCCCGCGAAGTAATCAACGGCCGGGACCCGTGCTTCAGGCTTGAACTTTGGACCCATTCGACAAGGTCTCAGGGCGAGCCTTGAACGCTGAACTCCGCGGACCGCGGTTGCGCGCATCAGGCGGCGTTGCTGCGGATGCCCTTAGCTTTGGCGCAGCTGCCGCAGAAATTGTTCAACGTGCCCGGTTCTTCGGCCCAACCCTCATCGAGGTTGTGACAGATTTTTTTGCACTCGAAGCAGATGAAGTACAAGCCGTCGATGCTTTTATTGATTTTCTCGCGGTTCAGCACCCGGCCCCGGAGTTTCTCGATGCGGATGCCGAGGAGTTCTTCGTAGCTTTTCTTGATCTTGCGCCGTCCGGCTTCGTCGCTTGGAAGATCTTCGTCGTCTACTTCTTCGGCGGCGCCTTCGTCGAAGTAGGCGTCCGCGCTTTTTTTCGAAGGTCGTCCGGCGCTCTTCTTCTTTGTTCGTGGCATGGCCTGGTCCTCACTCTCCGCTGCGGGCGCACTGAGGGCGAACTTTCGTGTGGGTGCGCTTTGGCTTCACGTTCGGATTGGTTTTATTTCATAATGAACGGTCCGCGCCTTGTCAACACCGGTGATACGGCGTTTAGGAGTGTGTCGAAGTGACGGACGGAATCGGCTGCCTGACCCGGATTCCGCAGTAGCGCTCAGCAGGAAACGCGAGGCGGAACCCTGCCATAGAAAAGTCTCAGCCGAAGGCTGATCCGCCTGTGGCGGAGATGCCGTCTGCCTCTGGGCAGACATCAAGCAGCGGTGCGTCGACGGAACGTCAAGCTCGTAACGACGAAGTGCGTAAGCGCGAAATGACTTTGAAATTTTACAGTTGGACGCCTTCGCTAATCCAGTGTTCCACCTCGCTTCCGGCCTCCTCAGTTAACTGCAGAATCCGGGTTGAACGCAGGAAAGAATTGGCAGCGCGCTGCGGAGAAAAAAGGCGCCGGGAGAGTTCGCTTGACCTTAAGCCGCGCTGTACGTAGACCCTGAAAGCGCGTTCCCGGCGCCACTCTGGCTTTTTGTGCTATTGACGGATCGCAGCGGCGCGCCGCTGCAGGTAGGCATTGCGGACGGCGCTATAGAGATCGATGGTGGTTTCCGCGACCCGTTCGAAGCGGTCGAGATTCAGCGAACGCTCATTGACCGTACTAGTTACATTGCCACCCAAGCTCGCGTACCACGGAATGAAGTAGATATAGGGTGTCATGGCGCTGTCAAACAAGAAGCCGATGCCGTCGCGAATGGTGAGCGGCGGCAGGAACGGCAACACAAGATACGGACCCGGGGCGGCTCCCCACACGCCGAAAGTTTGCCCCGTGTCTTCGTCGCTTTGCTCAATACCGAAGCCATCCTTGGCGACGTCGAAAAATCCTGCCAGCCCGACCGTGCTATTGATGGCGAAGCGGGCCACTTCCTTGCCGGCCCCTTGGAATTTGAGCTGGAGCGCGTTGTTCATTACCCGGCGCACCACCGCGAGATTGTCGAAGATGTTATGAACCCCTCTTTGTACCGGATCGGGAAGCACGAAATCCCAGCCCGTCGCCACCGGCTTTAATACGTAGCGGTCGAGAACCTCGCGGTTGAAATTGAACATCGCTTCGTTGAACCCTTCCCAGGGGTCTGACTCAAAATCCTCGCCTGCCGCTGCTTGGGTTATTTCCATCCCATAAGTTGAACTAGCGATCTTCACTTCGTTTGGAACGGTTGCGACCGTGCCGGTGGCATCCAGCGCCACTTCTAACACCGGTTGGGCAACCTCGTTTTGCTCTGACGTATGGCCCGTTTTTGGGTAGATTGACACCATCGCCATCCCCATAATGAGAAGCGGAATCAGCCATCGTCCCAAAAATCGTTCTTCGAGCAAACCAATCATCCCTTTCTCCTTTCACCCATCGCATTCCAAATAGCTTAAGTGATCCCCACGGTCAACCCTTAAACTCGACACTTCGTGTAATTTTGATGAAAATCCTATGGTGCTGCGGAGTTTAAGCTAGAATCGTGCCATGGCATGGTCAGAGCTATTTGCGAAAATGGGGCGGAAAAGGGAGTATTTCTTTCGCTCAACATGCCATGCGTGATCATGACGGCTGGACATCCGGCGACAAAAAGTCGCAATTGCATTTGAATTCGTGAAAATCGGGTAATTGTGACTAGCTCCAATTGGCGAGGCTTGTCTCAGCTGTGGTTTGCAAGGGCCTAGCCAATCGGCTAGATTTGCCCTCGTGGCCCACGCGACTCAACCCAAGACCGTTGTCCTCGGCGTAACCGGAGGTATCGCCTGTTACAAGGCGGTGGAGCTAACCAGGCTCTTGATTCAGGAGGGTTTTAGGGTTCAGGTTGTCATGACCCGCGGGGCAATGGAATTTATCACGCCTCTGACATTTCAGACGCTTTCCGGGCGACCGGTGGCCAGTGAGACGTTCAATCTTACCCAAGAATCTGAAATCGGCCACATCAACGTAGCTGATTCCGCCGATTTGTTCGTAATCGCACCAGCTACGGCGAATATCATCGGCAAGCTCGCCGGCGGTATCGCTGACGATCTCTTGACGACGGTGCTGATGGCTACCCGAGCGCCGGTGCTGGTCGCGCCGGCGATGAACGTTCACATGTACGCCAATCCAATCCTTCAAGAAAATCTGCGCAAGCTCCGGCGCGTGGGCTATCACCTAATCGAACCGGCGGACGGTTATCTGGCCTGCGGGTACGAAGGCAAAGGCCGGTTGCCGGAACCGGAAAAAATCCTGGAAGAAGTTCGCGCGCTGCTCAGAAGAAAGGACCTAATCGGAGAAAAAATTCTTATTACCGCCGGTCCCAGCCGCGAGCCATTGGACCCGGTGCGCTATATTTCTAATCGTTCGTCGGGGAAAATGGGTTATGCCTTGACCCGCGCGGCGCTGCGACGGGGCGCGGAGGTGACGTTGGTGAGCGGTCCCACGGGAATCGAGCCGCCGGCGGGAGCGCGTCTGATCCCGGTGATAACGGCGGCGGAGATGCGCGCGGCGGTGCTCAGAGAATTCACGACGTGCACGACGGTGATCATGGCTGCGGCGGTGGCGGATTATCATCCCGTGGGAGCCGCCGACAAAAAGGTGAAAAGGGAAGCGGGCCCGATCGAACTTCGTCTCGAGCCCAATCCCGATATTCTGAAAGAGCTCGGCGCCATGAAGGACGGCAAATTTTTGGTTGGCTTCGCCGCGGAGACCGAAGATCTCACAGCCAATGCAAGAAAGAAACTTAGCGCCAAGAATCTCGACATGATCGTCGCCAACGACGTCACGCGTGAAGGCAGCGGCTTTGACGGCGATACCAACATTGCCATAATTCTGGACCGAAGCGGCGCATCGCACTCCCTCCCCCTTATGACCAAAGACGAGTTGGCGGACCAGATCCTCGATCACATGCTTGCGCTCCGGGTCACCGGGTAAGATGGGGACTGCCACGGAACCCAAGCCCGGGAAATACTTCGTCGCCTTACTTTCCTCAGAGACCGATCTTTTCGACGCCATCGAAACGGAGCTGTGCGCCCTGCTCGGCGCTATCGATGGACGAAGCCGGATTCTGCCCTGGACTGCGTCGTGTTACTACGAAAAAGAGATGGGCGCCGGTTTGCTGCGCCGGTTCTTGTCGTTCGAGCCGCTCGTGTCGCCGGAAAGGCTCGCGGAAATCAAACTTGCCACCCAGAACATTGAAGCGCGTTACCGCTGCGCGCCGCGCGACGGCGGCGGACGGCGCATCAATCTCGATCCGGGTTATCTGGAGGCGGGCAAGGTAGTGCTGGCATCGACGAAGAACGCCAGCCAACGCATTTACCTTCGCAGCGGCATCTTCGCCGAAGCGACGCTGTTTTATTTTGACGCCGCGTTCCACGGCTGCGCGTATACCTATCCCGATTATCTGTGGTCCGAAACACTAAGTTTCTTTACGGTCTGCCGGGCGCGTTATTTGGAACAACTGCGTCAGCTCGGCTAATCGTACCGCTTCTCATGCCAGGGCAAGAACCGCGACGCGATGTAATTGAGGTGAGCCTGGAGGAGTGAACGGGATAAGCCGGTTCCTCGTTCAGCGTTGGGCACGTTTCAAGGTTCCAGGTTCAGTGTTCAACGATCCATCCCAGCTTGAACTTTGAACATTGAACCCGGATTCCGCAGTTAGACTGAGGAGACGGCAAGCGAGGTGGAACCCTGGAGTAGCGAAGGCGTCCAACTGTAAATTTCAGAGTCATTTTGCACTTTCGCACTTCGTTGTTATGAGCTTTGACGTTCCGTCGAAGCACCGCTTCTCAATGTCTGCTCAAAGGTAGAAACCCGTCGACTTTGCTACGGAAGGGTTCCGCCTCGCGCTTCTTGTCGAGCGCAACTGCGCAGTTCGGGTTGAACCTTGAACTTTGACCCTTCTCCCCATCGTAGTTGCTAGAAAGCGGCGTACGGTGGTAATGTGATCACATGGCAGATGCACTGCTGGATTCGCCGACCGACGGCCAGGAGTTGGCCGCAGTGGCGGTTTCACTGCGCCACTATTTGCAGCGGCGCGGGCGAGCCGGAGTTCGTTTTGTCGGACGCGACGTTTCGCCAAAAAAGATCAGGGATGTGCCCAGCCATGGTCAGAGCCTCTTGAGCGGCGTGGAAAATGATCTGTTTGCCGAAGTAAACTCGGCGTACCAGTCGAGCAGCCTGGAAGAATTACGCGCGGCCATCGGCGATTGCCGGCGTTGCAAGTTATGCGCGGGCCGGACCCATATAGTGTTTGGCGTCGGCAACCCGAGCGCCAAATTGATGTTTATCGGCGAAGGGCCGGGCCGGGACGAAGATTTGCAAGGTGAACCCTTTGTCGGCCGCGCCGGGCAACTGCTCACGGACATTATCACCAAAGGCATGGGGCTCAAACGCGAGGATGTTTACATCGCCAACGTCGTCAAGTGCCGCCCGCCGGAAAACCGCAATCCCGAACCCGATGAAGTCGCGGCCTGCGAGCCGTTTTTGAAGAAACAGATCGAATTGATTCGCCCAGAGATCATCGTTGGGCTGGGCAAATTCGCCGTGCAGACGCTGCTGCAAAGCAAAGTGCCGATCACCAAACTGCGCGGCCACTGGCACAGCTATCATGGCATCAAATTGATGCCGACCTTTCACCCGGCTTATCTATTGCGCAACCCTGGAGACAAAAAGCTTGTTTGGGAAGATATTAAAAAAGTCCTCGAAGCGCGGCGCGGCGCTAGCGCCTAGGCTCGTCTTGGCGGCGGCGCTGATGGCCGCGGGGATTTCGGCGTTGGCCCAGCCGCAGGGGGAAGCGGTCGTCAACTTGATTGTCATCGACGGCTCCATTAACCCTGCCGTGGACGATTTCATTCGCGAAAATATCGGCCGCGCCAAGAGCAGCGGCGCGCGGGCTTTGGTTATCCAGCTCGATACGCCCGGCGGGCTTTTGGAATCGACGCGCACGATTGTCAAAGAAATGCTCGGCGCGCAGGTTCCGGTTATCGTCTATGTTGCCCCTAGCGGTGGCGGCGCCGGTTCAGCGGGCGTGTTTATCACCATGGCCGCGCATGTGGCGGCCATGGCGCCGGGAACCAATATCGGCGCGGCCCATCCCGTGGCCGGCGGCGGACAGGAAGTCAAAGGCGTGATGGGCGAGAAAATTGAAAACTTCACGGCGGCGTTCGGCGAAACCATCGCGCAGCGGCGCGGCCGCAACGCCGAATGGGCCATCCAGGCGGTGCGCAAGAGCGTGGCCATCACCGAAAAAGAAGCTCTGGCCAAAAACGTCATCGATATCGTGGCAAAGGACATCGATGACTTATTGCAAAAGGCGCATGGTCGCAAAGTCGATCTCGACGGGCGCGAAAGCATCCTCGCTGTGAAGGACGCCCGCGTGGTGCGCCTGGAAATGAGCCTGAAACAAAGGGTGCTCAATGCCATCGCCAATCCCAATATCGCCTATCTTTTGATGATGGCCGGCATTCTAGGCTTGTACTTCGAATTCTCCAATCCGGGAGTGATCTTTCCAGGCGTCGCGGGCGCTATTTGTCTATTGCTCGCTTTCGCATCTTTACAGGTCTTACCCTTCAATTATGTCGGGCTCATTTTGATCCTGCTCGGCATCGCTTTGCTCGTTAGCGAGGCCTTTATGCCGAGCTTCGGCGTACTCGGCATCGGCGGCATCGTCGCTCTGACCTTCGGCTCGCTGCTGATTTTCGATCCGGAAAGCACCGGTCTGGCGTTGGACCGCTCCATCGTTTTTACCGCCGTCGGGACCGTTGGCAGCTTCGTTATGATCATCAGTTACCTGGTGTATCGGTCACAACGCTCCAAGCCGACGTTGGGAGTGGAGGGCCTCATCGGCGAGGTCGGCGAGGTGCGCGGCGCGCTGGCGCCCAGGGGAAAAGTATTCGTGCACGGCGAGTACTGGAACGCCGAGGCGGATAGCGAGATCGCGGCCGGCGAAAAAGTGGAAGTGATTGGTGTCGATGGCATGACGCTCAAAGTGAGACGGGTTTTAAGCAGCCTCGCGAGGAGTTGAGAATAGGAGGCATTCATGTTCGGTCTCGGACCTGGTTTGACTTTCATTATCGTCGTGGCGGTGCTGATCATCAGCGGCGTCAAAATCCTTAAAGAGTATGAGCGCGCGGTGATATTTCGGCTGGGGCGCATGGTGGGGGCGCGCGGCCCGGGGCTCGTTTACGTCATTCCAGGTATTGAAAAAATGGTCAAGATGGATTTGCGCACCGTCACCATGGACATACCGCCGCAAGACGTCATCACCCGGGACAATGTCTCGGTGAAGGTGAATGCGGTGCTTTATTTCCGAGTGCTGGAGCCGAACAAAGCCGTGCGTGAAGTTGAAAATTACTTGTTTGCCACGTCGCAGCTTGCCCAGGTCACGCTGCGCAGCGTGTGCGGACAGGCGGAGCTGGACGAACTACTTGCCGAGCGAGAACGGATCAACAGCCGCATACAAGAGATATTGGACCAGCAGACCGATCCCTGGGGCATCAAGGTAGTGTTGGTGGAACTCAAGCATATCGATCTGCCGCAGGAAATGCAGCGCGCCATGGCGAAGCAGGCCGAAGCTGAACGCGAGCGGCGCGCCAAGGTAATTCACGCCGACGGCGAATTCCAAGCGTCACAAAAGCTCGCGGATGCGGCGGAGGTGATCGGCAAGCAGCCGATGGCTTTGCAGCTGCGTTTTCTGCAGAGCCTCGTCGAGGTCGCGTCGGAGAAAAATTCGACGACGATCTTTCCCGTGCCCATCGACCTGCTGACACCGTTTCTCAAAAAGGACAATACGTAGACAGGTCGATCACGCGCCGCTATCGGTTCCCACCGTTTCTCGCCGCATACTTTGCTTGCGAGTGATGCTTCGCTGGTGCGGGCGCCGTCGGCTGCCCTGAGAGATCTGCACTCACGCCATGCACTTGAACGAGTTTTCCTACGAGCTTCCTGATTCGCTGATTGCCGCGTTGCCGAGCCGGCAGCGCGCGGCGTCGCGCTTGCTCGTGGTCAGGCGCCGGTCGGGTGATATCATCCACAGTGTATTTTCCGAAGTGGCGACATTCATCGACCCGGGTGATTTGCTGGTGCTCAATGACACCAAGGTCGTTCCCGCCCGGTTGCGCGGCACCAAGGAAAGCGGCGGCCGAGCCGAGGTGCTGTTGCTGGAACGATTTCCCGATGCGAAACGTACCTTCTGGCTTGCTCTGGTGGACGCCGGGAAAAAGCCGCGGGTCGGGAGCCGAATTATCTTCGACGCAGGTGTGAGGGCAGAGGTGATCGGCGACTTGGGGCGCGGCCGTTTCGGGCTCGAGTTCCACCATGCGGAGAATTTCAATTCGGTTCTAGAGCGCCTCGGCGAGCCGCCGCTACCCCCCTATGTAACCCGGTTGCGCGGGTCTGAGCCGCTGGACCGGGAGCGATATCAGACCGTTTATGCAACCCACTGCGGTGCCATCGCCGCGCCCACGGCGGGGTTTCATTTCACTCCGGGGTTGTTCGCCGATTTGGCACGGCGCGGTATTGAGCGAGCCATGTTGACGTTGCATGTGGGGCCGGGCACGTTCCAACCAGTTCGGAATGAGCAGATCGAAGATCACCGCATGGAAGGCGAGCGCTACGTTCTCGGCGCCCAAACGGCTGAGAAAATAAATCGCGCCAAACAAGCCGGTCACCGCGTCATCGCCGTGGGTTCGACCAGCACCCGCGCGTTGGAATGGGTCGCGCGCCAAAGCGGGCGGGTCGAGGCCGATGCAGGCATCGCGCGCTTGTATATTCATCCCGGCGATTCGTTTCGCGTCGTTGACGCGCTGATCACCAACTTTCACTTGCCCGGGTCCACGCCGTTGATTCTAGTGGCCGCTTTCGCCGGTCTCGATCTGGTGCGGCGCGCCTACGACGAAGCGGTCAAGATGCAATACCGGTTTTACAGTTATGGCGACGCGATGTTGATTCTATGATATTTTGGCTTGCCGATTTTGGATTAAAGAACCAAGCCTATGAAAGACTTTCCCGCGCGTCGTGTTTTCTGACCGATATTCGAAAGTCCGAAATCTAGAATCGAAAAATTGAGATATGGCGAGTCATTTCACTGTTCTAAAGAAAGACCCGAACAGCCATGCGCGCCTAGGCCGCCTCGTCACTCCGCATGGCGCCATTGAAACGCCGGCCTTCATGCCGGTGGGGACGCAGGGGACTGTGAAGGCAGTGTTACCGCGCGATTTGCGCGAAATGGGCTGCCAGATACTGCTTGGCAATACCTATCATCTTTATCTCAGGCCGGGGCACGAGCTGGTGCGGAAGCTGGGCGGGCTGCACCGCTTTATGGGTTGGAACGGACCGATCTTGACCGATAGCGGCGGCTACCAGGTTTTCAGTCTCGCCGCTATGCGCAAGGTTTCCGAGGAAGGCGCCCGCTTTCAATCCCACTTGGATGGCTCTTTGCATCTTTTGACGCCGGAAAAGGCGGTCGAGATTCAAGAAGCGCTCGGCAGCGACATTGCCATGGTTCTCGACGAGTGTATTCGCCATGACGCAGACCGGAAATATGTCAGAGATGCCACCGAACGGACGATTCGTTGGGCCGAGCGCTGCCAGCGCGCGCGCGGCCGCAAGGACCAAATGATGTTCGGCATCATTCAAGGCGGAATTTTTGAAGATCTACGCCGTTTGTGCGTGGAACAAATGACGCTTATGCCGTTTGACGGCTTCGCCGTTGGCGGCTTGGGGGTAGGTGAGGGGGAAGAGTTGCTGCGTTCAATGAGCGCGTTTACGGCGGGACTGTTACCCGAGGATCGGCCGCGCTATTTGATGGGCGTGGGCCGGCCACAGGATATTCTCGCTACGGTGCGCGCCGGGTTCGACATGTTCGACTGCGTCATCCCAACGCGCAACGGACGCAACGGTACACTCTTTACGTCCAGCGGCAAGCTCAGCATCAAGCGCGCCGAGTTCGCCGATGATCCCCGGCCGCTGGATGACGATTGCCGCTGTTATACCTGCAGCAATTTTTCCCGCGCTTACCTGCGCCATCTGTTTATGGCGGGGGAGATTCTTGCATCACAGCTAAATAGTTTGCATAACCTTTATTTCTATCACCGGCTCATGAAACGCTGCCGCGACGCGTTGCGCGCGGGACGCGCCGAGTTTTGGGATAGCGAGGGCGCCGGGGTATAAAGTTTAAGGTTCAAAGCTCAACGTTGGGATCCGGCATTCGAGCTTGCCATCCCGAAACTTTGAACCTTGAGCGTTGAACTTTGAACGGGAGTTACTCCCCCAGGACTAGGAGGATCGATGTTGGACATTGCATACGCACAATCCGTTCCAGGAATGGGCGGGCCGGGACAGATGTTGAGTTTTCTTCCGCTCGTCTTGATTTTCGTCGTGTTTTATTTTCTGCTCATCCGGCCGCAGCAAAAGCGCACGAAGCAGCACCAGGAAATGCTCGGCAAGCTGAAAAAAAACGACGAAGTAATGACCTCCGGCGGGATTTACGGTAAAGTAATTTCCTTGGCGGATAATGTGGTGACTTTAGAGGTGGCGCCCAACGTGCGGATCCGCGTCAGCCGGCCACAGATTTCCACAGTGATCGCGAACGACAAAACTCCGGCGAAGGAAGGATAAGCATAACCGATGCTACGGTCCGTGGCGATTCGAGGGGCTTTGTTTATCTCCGCGGCATTGGCCGCATTGATTTATTTGACGCCGACGTTTTTCGCGGACCCGGAAAAACCTCCTTCCTGGTGGCCGTCATTCCTGCCCAAGGACCCGATTCGCCGCGGTCTTGATCTTAAGGGCGGCACCCATCTCGTTCTCGAAGTAAAGGTCGATAAGGCCATGGAGAATACCGTCGACCGGATGCGCGGCGAGCTGGTCAATCTCCTGCGCGAGCGCGGCGTTTCCGGTGTGACCGTGGAAAAGGCCCAGGCCGATCAACTGCAGCTCAAAGCACCGGCGGCGGATGCGGAGCGGGTGCGCGGGTTTTTGAAGTCTGACTTTCCTAATCTGGCCATCGTCAACACGCAGACAAGCGGTGGCATAACGGACTTCGTCTTGACCCTGAGCAAAGAAGAGCTTCGCTCCCTGCGCGACTATGCCGTCGATCAATCTCTAGAAACGATTCGTAACCGTATCGATCAGTTCGGCGTCAGCGAGCCCACCATCGTTCGCCAAGGCCAACAGGATATTCTGGTGCAGCTGCCGGGAGTCCAGGATCCGGAACGGGCCAAGTCGATACTCGGCAAGACGGCGTTGCTCGAATTCAAACTGGTGGACGATTCGGGCAACGTCGAGGACGCGGTGCGCAACGGCGCGCCGCCGGGACGGCAAATTCTTTATGGCCTCGCTTCCCGCGAAGGGGGCGGGCTGGGCGGCGAAAAGATTCCCTATCTGCTCGAAAGCCGCACCCTGATGACCGGAGAATATATCGCCGATGCGCGGGTCCGTCCCGCTACCCAAATGGAAGGACCTTACGTCGAACTGATTCTCAATAGCCGCGGCGCGCGGTTGTTCGAGGAGATTACCGCCGCCAACGTTAAACGGCGGCTAGCCATCGTGCTCGATAACAGCGTCTATTCAGCGCCTGTGATTCAGGAGCGCATCGGCGGCGGCCGGGCGTCAATCACCGGGAACTTTAACATCAAGGAAGCGAGGGACCTCGCCATCATTCTGCGCGCCGGCGCGCTGCCGGCGCCGGTGGAGATCGTGGAGGAGCGCACAGTGGGGCCGTCGTTGGGACGCGACTCCATCGAACAGGGGATCCGCTCTTTCATCGTCGGCGGCGCATTGGTGGTGCTCTTCATCATCGCCTACTACAAGGGGGCGGGTTTGGTGGCCATCGTCGCGCTGCTCTTCAACGTTTTGTTCATGTTGGCGATATTGGCCGGTTTCCATGCCGTGCTTACCTTACCGGGCATCGCCGGTGTCGTGCTCACCGTCGGCATGGCGGTGGACGCCAATGTGTTGATCAATGAACGCATCCGCGAAGAGCTGCGCGCCGGACGGGCGGTCCGTTCCGCGGTGGAGGCCGGTTATCAAAACGCGCTGCCGGCCATCTTGGACTCCAACGTCACGACATTTTTGTCGGGGGCTATTTTATTCCAGTTTGGCACCGGGCCGATCAAGGGATTCGCGGTGACCTTGTGCATCGGTATTCTGACGACGGTGATCACGGCCGTGTATCTCACGCGGGTGTATTACGATTATCGCCTGAGCACGCGGAAACTCCAACGCGTCAGCATTTAGGGAAAAGCATGGAATTGATCAAACCGGGAACGAAGATTCCATTTACCCGCTACCGCAAAATCGCCGTCATTTTGTCCACCGTCGTCAACCTCGGCGTGCTCGCTCTTTTGTTTTTCAAAGGGCCCAATCTCGGCGTTGATTTTGCCGGCGGCACCATCGTGCAACTCAAGTTTCAGCAGAAAATTTCGATTCCGGAAATTCGCCAGGCTCTGGAAGCAGTTCAACTGGGGAGCAGCAGCATTCAGGACTTCGGCCAGGAAGGCAACAATGAATATCTGGTTCGACTTGACACCGAGTCTGTTGACCTGGGTGCCCTCGGTGAGCGCATGAAAAAGGCGCTGGCGGCGAAATTCGGCGCCGACAAATTCGAAGTGCGCCGGATCGAATCCGTGGGCCCGAAGATCGGCGAAGACCTGCGCCGGCGCGGCGCGCTCTCTGTCATCGCCGCGACCATCATGATGGGAATTTATATTTGGGTGCGCTTCGGAGCCGCTTTCGGGGCGCGCTTCGGATTGCTCTTTGGCGTGGGCGCGGTGATCGCTTTGGTTCATGACGTTCTAATAACGGTGGGTGCTTTAATCCTGGCGAATTACGAGTTCGATCTTACGGTCATCGCCGCCTTGCTCACAATCGTCGGTTTTTCCGTGAACGATACCGTTGTTATCTGTGATCGCATCCGCGAGAACTTGCGCAAAATCAAGCGCGAGAATCTGGAGAGCATCATCAATCTGAGCATCAACGAGACTTTGAGCCGCACCATTCTTACCACGAGCACCGCGCTGGTGGTCTTGGTGGCGCTCTATGCTCTCGGCGGCGCGGTTATCCGGCCATTTGCCTTCTCTCTCCTGGTGGGCTTCGTCACCGGTGTCTATTCGACGATCTTCATCGCCAGCCCGGTGATTCTCATGTGGCGAGGGAGCGCCAAGCGCTAGCAGGCTGCGGAAAGAGACTCACATGCCAATAGTTTGCGAAGTCGCGCAATATTTGAGGATCCGGCAAACAGACTTACATGCCGTCTAATTTGCAAAGACGCTGGGTCTTAAGACAGGCCGACGAAAGCCTTGTCTCCGGCCACGCCGAGCAACTACAAATCTCACGGCTGCTGGCGCGCATCTTGATTTTGCGCGGCCTTGCCGACACCCAGGCGGCCAAGCGCTACCTTTCATCGAGTCTGCGTAGCGATTTGCCGTCGCCGTTCACGATGGCAGGCATGGAGCCGGCAGCGGAGCGTATCGTGCGCGCGGTCAAGGACAAAGAAACCATCGGCGTGTGGGGCGACTACGACGTCGATGGCACCACCGGCGCGGCGGTGCTGGTTTCGTTCTTGCGTGCGGCCGGCGCAGAACCGGTTTACCACGTGCCGCACCGCATCGATGAAGGTTACGGATTGAATATCGATGGTCTGAAACGGCTCCGCGAGCAGGGCGTCACCCTAGCCGTGACGGTGGATTGTGGGATTTCCAACGCCCGCGAAGTGGAGGCGGCGAATGACTTCGGTCTCGACGTCGTGGTGGTGGACCATCACCTGCCACCGAATGAGCTGCCGGCGGCGGTCGCGGTAATCAACCCGCACCGGCGCGATTGTCCGTTTCCCGATAAGGGGCTATGCGCCGCGGGATTAGCGTTCTATCTAGTTATGGGACTGCGTGCCAGGCTGCGCGAGGTCGGCTGGTTCAAAGATTTTCCCGAGCCCGACATTCGCCGGTATCTCGATATCGTGACTCTGGGCACCATCGCCGACATGGTGCCGCTTCAGGGGGTCAATCGAACCCTGATCCGCCGCGGCCTCGCCGAACTGGCCTCCTCGGCGCGCCCCGGTGTAGTGGCGCTCAAGCAGGTGGCCAACATCGCCGCTGGCGCCGTCAGCGCTGGCCAGGTGGGGTTCCAGCTCGGGCCGCGCATTAATGCCGCGGGGCGCGTGGACTATGGCAGAAAAATCGTGGAATTGCTGACCACGGACTCCAGCGAAGTGGCGCTGCGCATCGCCCGGGAACTGGACGAAAACAATCGTCAGCGGCGGGCCATCGAAGCCGAGGTGTTGGCGCAAGCGCTGGGGCAGGTGGAGGCCCGCGTGAACCGCGGCGAGCGTTACACCCTGGTTCTGGCCGGTGAGGGATGGCACGCCGGAGTATTGGGTATCGTGGCCTCGCGCATCGTCGAAAAATTTTACCGGCCGACGGTGGTGATCGGTGTCAGCGGCGGCGAAGGCAAAGGTTCCGGTCGCAGTATCCGCGGATTTCACATGGTGGAAGGGTTACGCCGCTCCGCCGCACATCTGGAGAAATTTGGCGGTCATGAATACGCCGGTGGTCTTTCCATCAAAATGGAAAATCTCGAACCGTTTTCGGTGGCGTTCGAACAGGCGGCGCGCGAGATTCTCGCATCCGATGACCTGATGCCGCTTCTCGAAATCGACGCGGCGCTGCATTTTTCCGCCATCGGTTTGCCGCTCATGCGCGAGATCGATTTTTTAAAACCCTTCGGCGTCGGCAACCCGGAACCTTTATTCATGACCGAGAAGGCACAGGTCTGCGAGCGTAGAGAATTTTCCGGCGGCGTGCGGTTTCACCTGCGCGAAGCGGAGCGCGTCCTGGGCGGCGTGTTCTTTGGCGCCGGCGAAGATTTTCCCGGCAGACCGGGCGAAAGCCTCGACCTGGCTTACCGCCTTAATGAAAACCAATGGAATGGCGCTACAAGTGTCGAGCTCAAGATTGTCGATACGCGGCCGGCGCAGAGCCTTGGAGTTGAAAGCGACGCGCCCGCGTTTTTCTGATACCCATTACTATTCAATCGGCAGCGATCCTAGCCGTTCAACTTAACAAAAGGCGGAGCATGAACGCTACGTCGCGAAGAGACCTTGTTTATCTCGCCCTGGCGGGATTTTTCGTCACCAACGCAATTTTGGGCGAGGTGACCGGCGGCAAGCTTTTTACTTTGGGGCCTTTCACTTTGAGCATCGGCGTGATTCCCTGGCCGGTGGTGTTTCTGAGCACCGATCTGATCAACGAATACTTCGGGCGCGAAGGCGTCCGGCGGTTAACCTTTATGACCATCGCCCTGATCATCTATGCCTTCATGGTTGTTTTCCTGGCGATGCAAGTGCCGGCGGCCTCTTTCTCGCCGGTCACCGACGCACAGTTCGAAGCCGTATTCGGCCAATCGCTATGGATAATCGTCGGCAGCGTGACGGCATTTGCGTTGAGCCAACTCGTCGACGTCGGCATCTTTTGGTTGGTGCGCCACAAGACCGGGGGCAGATTTCTGTGGATGCGCGCCACCGGTTCCACCGTCGCCTCGCAGTTTATCGACAGCATCGTCATCATCGGTATCGCCTTCTGGCTCCCCGGCAAAGTTAAAACTTCGGAGTTTCTTACCGTCGCGGCGTCCAACTATTCTTATAAGTTTCTGATCGCGGTGGGCATGACGCCTTTTATCTACATGGCGCATTCGGCCATCGACCGTTTTCTCGGCACAGAGGAGGCGCATCAGTTGATCGAGCGCGCCGCCAAGTCGAGCGAGGAAATGGCGCTGTGAGCCGCGGCCCCGAGAAGCGTTTTCCCTTGCGCTCTTGCATTCGTCTCAAAAAACGATTTATGATTAAATTGATCGACCAGATCCGAGATCCGATCCTTTAAGACTCTATGTCATTGCCTGTCGAATACTTCCAGAAACTGGTCGAGAGCAGCCCAGACATTATCATCGCGGTCGATAAGCGGGGCATCATTACGTTTTACAACGACGGCGCCATGCAGAATCTCGGCTTTTCACCGGATGAAGTGTTGGGGAAGCATGTACTCGAAATTTATCCGACCATGGAAGAAGCGCGCAAGGTGATGGCCGCCATGCGTTCGCCTCAGCAAGCCGGCGAAAGAGGGCGGGTCCGCAATTTCGAAACGATCGTTAAAACCCGCCAGGGCGAATGCATACCTGTGGCAATTTCAGCGGCTATCATCTATGACGACCATGGCAACGAAATCGGCTCCATCGGCTTTGCCAAGGATATCCGAGAAATCAGGCGGCGCGATCGGCTGGTCACGCTGGCGGAGATCGCTATCGGCGTGTCGCACGAGATCAACAACTCTCTGGAAGTGCTGGTCAACCAGGTCGAGATGCTGCAAAAGTATGTCACGCGGGTGGCGACGGATGAAGACTACATCGTGGAATCCGACCGCTTGGAATCTGCGGTCTCACAAATAAAGAAGATTCAGGGCATTACCGCCCGCATCAGCCAGATGGCCGACGAAGGCGAGTACAATACCAAAGAATATCTTGACGGAAAGATGATGGCGGACCTGCACGTAGAGCGCGCGGTGAAACCTTGTGAAGGTTCCGCGGATGACGCGCGTCATCCGCTCGGCGGATTGAAGATCTTGGTGGTTGATGACGATGCCGGCATCTGCCAGTCGATCAAGGATCTCTTGGAAGCGGAGCGCTGCTGTATCGAAACCGCCGGTTCGGGAGTGCTGGCGATGGAACGTCTTGAGCGGGAGAAATTTGATCTGGTCTTGAGCGATGTCGTCATGCCGGACATGGATGGCTACCAACTTTACCAGACGGTGAAAGCGAAAACCCCCGGTCTGCCGATGGTATTGATGACCGCTTTCAACTACGACAAGGATCACGTCATCAAGCGTAGTTGCCTGGAAGGTTTGCAAGGCGTGATTTTTAAAAAACCGGTAAGTCCGGTAATGCTCAAGAAGCTGTTACTCAAGCAATGCCGCCCTAATGCCGCCGCCTCCGAGATTTTCCAGCCCGCGACCGCCGGCGCCGTTTCTGCCGATGCCCAGAAAGCCAGTTAGTTTTTGCCGTGAGTAGAGAAACACACTACAACCAAGGAATGGAGTTTTTCGCTCAGGAAAAACTCGATGAGGCGGTGGCCGCTTACGAACGCGCGCTGGCGGACGATCCGAATTATGCCGATGCGTTGCATGCACTGGCGATGACCTTCGCGCACCAGGAAAAATTCGACGAGGCCATCGAAATCGGCAAGCGATTGATCGCCGTGGCGCCTGAGGATGAGTTGGCTTACACCAGCCTGTCGATATTCTATCAACAAAAAGGCATGATCGCCGAAGCCGAAGAGATCGCCGCTAAATCACGCACCCTGAGCTGGAAACGGCAGCTCAGCGAGCAAAAACAAAAAGCACCGAAGTAGCCGCCGCAAACGGAGACTCTCTCGTTTTCGCCTCTCCATTGTTTATTCTACGAATCATCGGCCGCGACGCGCATGACCCGACTGCGTCGTTTTCTTCAACCCGGATTCCGCAGTTGCGCTCGACAGGAAGCGCGAGGCGCAACCCTTCCGTAGCAAAGTCTCAGCCGAAAGCTGATCCGCCTGTGGCGGAGATGCCGTCTGCCCCTGAGCAGACATCGAGCAGCGCTGCTTTGACCACGTTAAAGCTCGTAACAACGAAGTGGGAAAGCGCAAAGTGACATTTTTGAAATTTTACAGTTGGACGCCTTCGCTACACCAGGGTTCCACCTCGCTTGCCGTCTTCCCAGTCTAACTGCGGAATTCGGGTTCAATACTCCAAATAGATTTCCCCGCGGCGGACCGCCTCCGGCGGGGCCTTGCAGTCGACCGTGTGAATCGGTAAAAGTAACCGAATTCGGCGGCGGAGGACACCATGGACGATGCAACGGGTAGGCCGACCCGGATTACATCCGCGCAGGAGGCTATGACTACGCTCGTAGACTCCGTAAGCTCATTGGCGAAACTCATGGCCGACGAGGCCCTGGCGGTAGAAAAAATCCACGCGAGCCAGGTTGCCCTTGCGGCGGTCAAAAAGAAAATCTCGGAATCTCTGGTGCAGAGTTACATCACCCACGGTACCAACATCAACATGCCCGAGGATCTCATGAGTCAAGAACAATACTACGAGCGTCTCCTCCTTGCGCTAGACGAGATGAAACGCGATCTCGCACAAAAAATACGGCCGTTGGAACTACAGATCATCGAAGCGAACCGTGAGTATCTCCGTGAAACTATCGATCTACACACCCGCAGGCTAAACCGCTGCCTTGAAAAAATCGACGAAAAAACCCTTGCTTGCCGGCAGCATCTGGAGGAATACAATAGCATTCGATCGGAGCTCCAAAGCCTCAACGATAAGCTCTCGCAATTAGGCGCCGCACCGCAGGATTTGCCCGGCGTGCCCACGGGCGGCGACCTCAGCGAAATGATATTGTTACGGTTGGAGTATTTAAAATCACTTGGAAAGATCTAGCAGAGCTTAGCAACTTAGTTTGCCCGCTACAGTCTGTTTGAGTTTTTGCGCTACTGAACTCGCTCTTCATCGTGATCGCCCTCGTCGGCGCCGCCGCGCGCCGCTCAAATCGAGACGCCCCATTTGATGACTTAGCGCCACCACGGCTCGATGACGCTACAGATAATTTGTCTCGAAGTATGAGTGTTTCATTGAAGCCGCAGTTCCCTCGTGTTAACATCGAAAAATTTATGAAACGATCAAAAATCACTTCGTTCGTCCAATGGTTTGACGCCGACCACCACGACCGGGCCTCGGAGGCGGGAATCCGCGACATTGACCGAGTCAATTGGTTACGCTGCTTTCCTTTTGTTCTCTTGCATCTCGGCTGCATGGCGGTGATTTTCGTGGGTTGGAGCTGGACGGCGTTTTGCACCGCCATCGCGCTGTATCTAGTGCGGATGTTTGCGATTACCGGTATTTACCATCGCTACTTCTCTCATCGGACATTTAAAACCTCGCGTTGGGCGCAATTCCTATTTGCTGTCCTGGGAGCATCTTCGGCGCAGCGGGGCCCGCTCTGGTGGGCAGCCAACCACAGAAACCATCACCGCGATTCCGATACAATCGCCGATCCCCATTCACCAGTGCGCTGCGGATTTTTGCGTTCCCACGCGGGATGGTTCATGTGCACCCGCTACTACGCCACGCAGTATAGCCGCATTAAGGACTTTTCGCGCTTTCCTGAGTTGGTCTGGTTGAACCGTTTCGATAAGGTCATCCCGGCGCTGCTGGGATTCGCGATATTCCTTGTAGGCGTCGGATTAAGCCGCGTGGCTCCGTCTCTCGGTGTCACGGGATTGCAGCTTTTCATCTGGGGCTTCGTGGTTAGCACCACGCTTCTCTTTCATGCCACCGCCAGTATTAACTCCGTGGCCCACCTTATCGGCAATAAACGCTATGACACGGGCGATGAGAGCCGAAACAATTTTCTCCTGGCGCTAATCACGCTTGGCGAAGGTTGGCACAATAACCATCATCAACACATGGGCTGCACCCGGCAGGGATTTTATTGGTGGGAGATCGACATCACCTATTACATCTTAAAGTTGCTGTGCTGGTGCGGGCTTATTTGGGATTTGAAACCCGTGCCAGCAAAAGCCTACGATCCCGCGGCACAGCTCCCAATCAAAAACTTTATTGCGGCGGCGTAACTACGCTGCCTTCATACTGGACCTCGGCAGGATCCCGTCGGATCGCTCGCCGGGGCTTAATTGCTTAGTCTCCGCTCTGTCCCGCATTTTTCCCGACTTCTGGGGTATGCCGAGTTAGCGCCCGTAAAACAGGCGCGCATTTCCTCCGAGAATGGCCGACTTGTGATCGGTCTTCAGATCTTCGCGCTCCAGGATTTCGTCAATCTCCTCCATGCAATTAGATATGGAGATTTCGTGGGGGAAATCCGACGCGAACATGAAGGGTTTCGGGCCCACCCGCTCGATGGCGTAAGCCAGCGCTTTTTCGTTACCCTCACAACCGACGAAGATCCGCTCCTCCGCGAAATAGTCGATGGGATGCCGCTTGAGCTTGAGCCCGCCGTATTCCAATTCGCGTTCGAGGCGATCGAGCACGAGGGGTATCCACGCCGTGCCACCTTCCATGAACCCGACGCGCAGTTTCGGAAAGCGGTCGAACACGCCATCGACCATCATGCCGGTCATGGCGATAGCCAGCGGGAAAGGCATTCCAAGGGCGCGTGTCGCGGGGAAAACGGTATAGGTATTGAAGCCTAGATTGATATAGCTGCCGCCGTGTACGGCCATGACACAGTTAAGTTTTTCAGCCTCCTCATAGATCGGCCAGTATTCGGGATGGCTCACGTGCCGGGTCAGCCCGTTCGAAGGAATCATCGCGCCGATGAAGCCGAGATCCTTTACCGACCGGCGTAACTCGGCCACTGCGTCGGGAACATGTTGCATCGGGATCAGCGAGACGGCCTGAAAGCGCGGACTGCGCTTGAGATAACGCTGATGAATATAATCGTTATACCCTTGCGCGTACGCCAGCGCCCACTGCGGATAGGCCACATTACCGTAGGCCAAGCCGGCAGTGGGATACAGCACCGTATAATCCGTATCCGTCTTGTCGAGAAAGGCGAGCCATTGCTCCGGCCCGGTGTTGGGATCGAAGGTTCCCGGCGTGCGCGGCGTGCCATCAGCCGGCGTGTGAAAGTGGTCCAGGCTCGGTATCCAGTTGCGCGTGCCGCGGTTGTTAAACGGCGTCCGCACGAACTGCAGGATATCCTCTGCGTCCTCCATGACATGACCGTCGGCGTCGACATAGCCCTTAGACATAAACCCTCCCTGTTCACGCAAAATTTATTCCGCCAATTATTGAATCGCTCGGCATGCAAACCAAGCGGATGCCCCACTTATAGTTCCGCCTGGAATGGGTCGTCAAGGGTAAGGCAAATTTTACGGCGTGCTCGTTGACAAATTTGGCCTATATCGGATATTGGCACATTGAGGAGTGACTCTATCGCCGCGCTGGGTTTTAGAGCACGGTATTGATACCGCCGCTTGGATGCGCGGCGGAGAACGCCCAACGCTAATCTTTTAGAGGAGGACTGGAACCGTGGTAATGCTAGGTACAGATATGAAAGTCGCCGAGACTCCCAAAGAGGGTCTTAAGGACTACTCGAAAACGGACCCGTACGAAGAATGGCTCAAAAAGGAAGGTGTGAAAGTCTATGAGGATTTTTACTTCCCGAGCTTAGCGAAGATCGAACTCGGATCATGGGAGCGCAAGGGTGGCAACGGCGCCGTGGTCCACATCTCCAATCGCCACATGCCCAATGACTGTCATGTCGTCGAAATCAAGCCCGGGGGCAAATCAGAGCCGGAACACCATATGTACGAAATCACGATCTACGTGGTGTCGGGGCGCGGCGCAACGACGATCTGGCAAGATGAAAAACATAAAAGTAGCTTTGAGTGGCAGGCCGGCAGCCTGTTTTCCATTCCACTCAATGCTTGGTACCAGAATTTCAACGGCAGCGGCCAAGAGGCGACTCGCTATATCGCCGTCACCAATGCGCCTCCGATGATGCGGCTTTTCCGCGATAACGAATTCATATTCGACAATAATTACATGTTCACTTCCCGCTATGCCGGCGAGGAAGACTACTTCAGCGGCAAAGGCAAATTGTTCAACCGGCGCATCTGGGAATCCAACTTCATTGCCAATGCTCCGGACATGCTGTTGTACGGGTGGAAAGAGCGGGGTGCCGGCGGGATCAATGCCATGTTAGAGATGGCCGATAACAATACCAAGAGCCACATCTCCGAGTTTCCCATCGGCACGTACAAAAAGGCCCACCGCCACGGGCCAGGCGCCCACCTAGTGCTGCTCAGCGGCACCGGCGGCTACTCGTTGATCTGGACCAAGGAAGACCGCTCCGACATGATCAAGTGCGACTGGCAGGTGGGCTCGATGGTCACCGTTCCCAATGACAACTGCTACCATCAGCACTTTAACTCCGGAACCACTCGAGCCCGCTATCTCGCGCTGCGGCCGGGCGATATGGGACTCTACAAAGGCCGCGGCGGCGGCGGCGACTATGCCGACCGAAGCCTGAAGGAAGGCGGCTGGCAGATCGAGTACGAAGACGAAGACCGGGAGATTCACCACATCTTCGAGAAAGAACTCAAGGCCCACGGCGCAACGTGCAAAATGAAGGCTTTCGTCCCTTGGTGCACCGGCGAGGTGGGACCGACCAGCGAGCGCGACACCTAGCCCGGATTTTTGCGAAATCAGCGACCGAGGAGTACGCCTCCTCGGCCTCGGGTGACGGCCTATACCTAAGCAGCCGTTCACTCATCCCGGATTCCGCAGTTGCGCTCCATAGGAAGCGTGAGGCGCAACCCTTCCATAGCAAAGTCTCAGCCGAAGGCTGATCCGCCTGTGGCGGAGATGCCGTCTGCCTCTAAGCAGACATCGATGAGCGGTGCTTCGACGGAACGCCAAAGCTCGTAACAACGAAGTGCGCAAGCGAAAAATGACTTTAAAATTTCACAGTTGGACGGCTTCGCTACTCCAGGGTTCCACAGCGCTTGCCGTCTCCTCAGTCTAACTGCGGAATCCGGGCTCACTCAAAAAGTTTCACTTGTTCAAAATGTTTTGATCGGCTTGAACCGCGTTTGATGGCCCGCCCTCTGGCCCGAAACCCGTGGGACTTGACGAGGGAATCGGGACGCCAGTCAATGGTAATGTCTTTTGCTCCCGCTCGTGCTTACCCTGAATTATAGAGCCGAAGCGTGCCCGCTGTCGCTTCTCGGGTGAATTTATAAAAATGCCAGTGCGTGGCGCAGCGATTCATGAATTGCGCGAAGCCAACAACTCCGCCCTGATAACGCCTATTATGAGCGAGGAAATAGCGCAGGTACACCCGGCCGATTTTTTTCAAACTACCGTCACGAAGCAACGTCCAGAACACGTTCCATGACAAAATGAATCCATAAAGAAGGGTTTTAACGGCGCTGTGGCTGGCGGTCATCTTCGCGGCCATTGCTGCGCGCCTGCGAGAAAAATCGGGCTCGCGGAATTGCCGAAAGTAGCGCTCCAAGAAGTTTTCCGGCGTGTAGAGCCGCTGGAGCAGCTTCCAATAACCAGTGCGGAGCTCTTCCGGTGACATCTGCGCGGGGAGGATGTTGCAGTTGACATCGTCAAGCCGCAACCGCTTTTCCCTTTCAAGACGCTCGTACAAAGGCGTCTTGGGCACGGCGACCAGCATTCCAACCATCGCAAGAAGTATTCCGTTGTCTTGAATGAAGCGAAACTGATCCTCGAAGATTGTCCCATCGTCGTTATCGAAGCCGACGATAAATCCCGCGCTGACTTCCAGACCAGCGTTGCGAATACGTGTTAGTTTAGCCTCAAGTGAATCTCCTGAAGTGTTTTGCAGCTTCTTGGTCTCCTCCAGGGACTCCCGTCGCGGCGTCTCAATACCGATAAAGACGGATCGAAAATTCCCCCGATAGAGAAGCTCAAGTAACTCGGCATCGTCGGCGAGATTGATGCTCGCTTCAGTGGTCAGGCGTAGCGGATACGAGTTCTTCTCTTGCCACGCGATGATGAGCCGGAGCAGCTCCTTGGCGGCTTTCTTATTGCCGATGAAGTTATCGTCGACGATAAAGCAGGAGAAAAAACCAGCGTTGCGCATGTCTTCGAGCTCTTCCACGACCTGTTCGGGTCTTTTCATGCGTGGGCGCCGGCCGAATGTGACGATAATATCGCAGAACTCGCAGCGGAACGGGCAGCCGCGGGAAAATTGCAGCGCGCCGGAGGCGTAACGGCTTACCTTGAGCAGATCAAAGCGGGCCTTCGGCACCTTGGTCATATCTGTTGGATTAGCCTGCTTGTAAACGTTGTCATAATTTTTGTCTGACGCGAACGCATTGACAAACGCGGGCCAGGTCTCGTCGGCCTCGCCGGTAAAAAGGACGTCACACAAACCATCAAAGAAGGCTTCGTTCACGGAAGCATAGGCGCCGCCCACCACGGTAAAGATTTTCAGTTCGCGAAGACGTTCTAAAATCTCTCGCATGCGTTTCTTTTGAACGATCATTCCTGTCACACCGACGATGTCGAACCGCACGAGTGAAGCGAAATCGATCTCCTCGACATTTTCATCTAGAAGAACAACCTCATGATCGGGGATCAAACCGGCGAGATGGGGCAACGCGCCGGTGATCATCGTGCATCTTTTGTCCCCGGGATACAGAGGCAGCGCGTAGTCGAAACCCCAATACGATGGCTCAAATCGCGGATTAATCAGGCAGATTTTTAGTCGTTTCATCGCTGTGAGTCGTCATCGTTTCCAAACGGCTTCAACCACGAGTTCGTGCGCTGCCATGGCGGGATTCGCCGCACAGAATTTTACCGAAACAGTCATCCAAATTCGTAACTATGAATGCTAGGTCTAGCACTTCGGCTGCTGGACGGCTAGATACCGGATACTCTAGCCAGCCGTACCATCCTCATCTACTCTAAACAACTCGATCATTAACGCAAGTCAAAGTGGCAAAAAATAAGAAGGTGTAAACTTTGCACTGGTAAGTCGCCATACTGAACGAAGCCCTATGAACCTATTGGCGTCCAGAACTTTGACCTTGAACATGGGAGGTTGAACCGCATTTTACCCGGGGACCAGCTTTGCTTCTCGGCGCACCAATAGTCCAGTAAAATATTCGGGCCGGGTCCCGAAAAGCGTGTTGGCACCGTCGCGTTAGGCGGGGATTTCTGCGGCTACATAGGGGGACGGCGCCAGGTTTTGCAGCGGGTGGTCGCCGCCGAGAGCCTGCGTTGCGGTAGTAGTCGTAGTTTTGAATTTTGAAATATGACTAAGGCCTTCGGTGAACGAAGGTATGCTGGCTGTGTCGTGCAGGCGCTGCCGGGGGCAGCCGCTAAAAACGCATGGGTTTAAGACACGTCTTATACTTAACCTTGGCTGGTCATCAATACTATTTTTGAGCCGTTTCCGCAGTGCGCACCGGCTTCGGGTAAAGTTTAAACCCGCCGAATCCGTACTCGCCCACAGGTCTGTTCGTGTTGGCGTCGAAAAGATCGATCAACATGAACTTTTCCGGATGGCCCGCGAGATAATTGGAATACGTATCCACGAAGCGTTCTTGGCTTTGAGAATCGGCACGATAGAAGCTCTCGCCGAGATACAGCCGATGCGGCCGTTTGTGGGAGTCAAGGCGCATCCAAAATTGCGAACCTTGCGGACCCAGGGTATCAAGCCATTTCTTATACTGGGCGATTTTGGCTTCCCGTTGTTTGAATTCATTGCCCCACGCGGGCTGAGCCTGATCGACTCCGGCCCAAAGAAACATGAGAATTACGAGGACGAATTTTTTCATGGATTCCCTCCGCTCAGATTTTGCGCTGTAGCCGGGGCGGTCTTGGTTTCTCGTGCGTCGAATTCACCGCTCCATGCGGGCTGACTCTGAACGCGCGAAATCTGACGCAAGGCTGGTGCCACTCTTACAGGCATGGAACTTTCGCGCCAAAGCGAACCGGTTTCGCCGCTTTTGTCACCCGTTGGGACCTCGAGTTCAGCGATAAGCGTCTAAGGAGAATTATGGAAAGGGCAATAAGGGGGATGGTTTCAATCCTCGCCGCACAATTTTGCATACGCTAGACGAAAATCGGCCTAGTCGTATCCGTTAATCCGCGACGCAAGCTTTTGAGCGGCAGCCGGATACGTGTTCGATGGTCGAATAATCGCCCGTGGCGTCAAATTTTTTTCGGTCCGTACAAACGCACAGATTGGAAAAGGCACGGAAGACGATTCTATTGCGGCTCATTAAAGTTTATGAAAGGGAAGGGCAAATTGGGTTTTGAGGAATTCCCCACGCCTAAAGCGGCGTGGGGAATTCCTCCGCTCTTAGCCGTGATTTCGGCGGTCGCAGACGGCATCGATGAGGGCGGGTTTGCCTTGCTTGACTTGCGCGATGGCGCGCTTGATCGCGGGGCCGAGATCGTCGGCGTTCTCAAACGGGCCTTCTGAGTACCAGCCCATGGATTTTGCCAAACCGGCGAAGTCGGGATCGGGACCGAAAAGATCCATGCCGATATGCGCGCGATTGGGGTCGGTGCCGCGGGTTCTGGCCAATACAAGCTGATGATTCCAGTCGTTGTAGTAGGCGCGATTGTTGAACATGACGACGAGCATCGGGATTTGGTACTTGGCTGCGATCCAGAGCGCGCCGGCGTCGAACATGAGATCGCCGTCGGGCTGTAAATCGACGACGAGCCGGCCGGTGCCTTTATTCGCCAATCCGACGCCCAGGGACAAGCCAATCTGCGTGCCGGTGCCGAGCTCGCGACCACCGTGGCAATAAGGCCGGTCGAAGTTCCACAACTTGTGGCCCCAGCTGCCCAAGTCTCCCGCGCTAAGCACCCAGTCCTCGCCCTTGATAGCTTCCCACACTTCCAAAGCCAGACGCGGCACGGTCATAGGCTTTGAATCCCAGTGCTCCTCCGCTTGCTTGCGCCACTTGGCGCGGGTTTCCGCGTGGCGCTTGCCAATTTCTTCAATGCGTTTGGCGATCTTTTCCTTGAGCCCTGGTGTCTTTGCGACGCGCTCTTTGAGCAGCTTCGTCAGTTGCGGCGCGGCGCTGACCGGGTCGGCAGTCATGCGCTGGTGCGCGTAGAAGGGTCGCGCGTAGTCCATCGACCATTTGCTGATCTCGATGTCGGTGAAGCCTATGTCGATCCACGTGGCATTGGGCTGGACTTTGCTGACGACGGTGCGCGTGGCGATGTCGCGCACATGGGTCGGTTTTTCGAAATCGGCGATGTCGAGGGTTAACACCACGTCGACGTCTTTGTAGCAGCCGTCCGGGTCCATAGTGAGATTCAGCGGATGATCGCTGGGGAAGTTGAGCCGTGAGCCCACGTCCCACACTGAGGCGCCGAGGGTCTCAGCGAGCTCCACGACATGATTCCAGCCATGGGGCGGACGGGCAGCGAAGTCGGCAATAATTGCTACTCGATTGGCAGCGGCGAGGGTGTCAGCGGCTTTTGCCAACGCGGCAGGATCAGCGGCTGGGGCTGTAGGAACATGGATGGCGCCGGCGGGCGGCATTTCGACGTCGTGATCTAACTGAGCTTCCTGCAGACCCGCGTCGTAAACCATATAAACCGGTCCCTGGCGCGCAGTCATCATTACCGAATAAGCCCGCGCGAAGGCGCCGGGCACGCCGTCGACGGTGGTTGGCTGGTAGTCCCACTTGACAAAATTGCGGATCGCTTCGCCCTGGCCATTGGCCGTGTGAATCCAGTCGATGAACGGGCGACGCTTGGGCTCGGCCATGGGACCGGTGGCGCCGATGATAAAGACCGGGGCGCGGTCGAGGTAAGCATAGTAAATGCCCATGGGCGCATGGAGCAGGCCAACCAGGTTATGCACGATAGCAATCATCGGCTTGCCCTTGGCGCGGGCATAGCCATGGGCGATCTGCACGGCGATCTTTTCGTGCTGGCAAAGCAGCATCGGTGGATCGTTTTCGCCGTAATTGACGAGCGAATCGTGCAGACCGCGGTAGCTGGCACCGGGGTTGAGCGTGATATATTCGAATCCGTAGCGCTTGATCATGTCGACGATGACGTCGGACTGCCATCGCCGATCCGATTTCTTAATGGTTTCTACTTTCTGGGCTGGTTTTGCCATGCACCCGTCCTCCTTAATTCTTATTTCACCGCAAAGGACACAAATCACACAAAATAATTGGTCCGAGATTCAAATCGATGAAACACGCGCTCAAGATCACGAAGGCCACGAAGGGTTCGAATGGTTAAGCTCTTATAACTTCGTCACCTTCCTGTTCTTCGTGGTACATTTTCTTTTCTGTTCTGGCGCAATTTTGGTCGCGCGTAGCTGCGCCAGGCACTCTGTGGTCTAGCCTCCCGCATTCACCTATGCGTTTTCGCCGCGGCGCCAGACGATAGCGTCCACCAGCGCCGGCTTGCCGGCCTTGACCTGAGCGACGGCGCGGCGCACCGCCGGGCCCACTTCGGCGGGGTCCTCGATTGGGCCTTCAGCATACCAGCCGATGCCCTTGGCGATATGGGCGAAGTCCGGCGGCGGCCCTTCGAGGTCCATGCCGATGTAGGCGCGGGCCGGATCGGTGCCGCGTTGGTGCGCCATGTGAATCTGGTGCGCCCAGTCGTTGTAATAGGCGCGGTTGTTATACATCACGATCAGCATCGGGATGTCATACTTGACCGGCATCCACAACGCGCCCAAGTCGAACATCAGATCGCCGTCCGGCTGCAGATCGACCACGAGTCGACCCGTTCCCTTATGCGCCAAGGCAACGCCGATCGAGATGCCGATTTGCGTGCCGGTGCCGAGTTCGCGGCCCACGTGGCGGTAGGGTTTGTTGAAATCCCATTCTTTGTGCACCCATTCCTTGAGCGTATTGGCGGTGAGCACCCAGTCTTCGTCTTTGATCACCTGCCACACTTCGTGAGCGAGCCGGGATTCCGCCATCGGTCGCTGGTCCCACTGCTCTTTAACCTGCTCCTGCCATTTTTGCCACTGGCGCGCGTGCCTTTCACCGATGGTCTTTTTTCGCTCCTCGATGCGCGACGTGAGCGTCCGATTGCCGGCGATGCGTCTAAGGCAAGCGGCCGTTAAGGCCGGGAGCGTGAGCGCGCTGTCGCCTAGCACCCGATGATCCCAGTTATGATGCTTGTTGTAATCCGTAGCCCACTTACTGATTTCAATATCCGCGAAGCCGATGTCGATCCATTTGCAGTCTGGCGCCGTAACCACCGAGATCTCGCGTGTCTGGGTATTGAGCTTGTGCGAGCCGCGAGTCCAGTCGACAACGTCGAGGGCGGCGACCAGATCGACGCCTTTGAAGGCATCGGGATGGAAGCTTGCGCTCAGCGGATGGCGGTTGGGAAAGCCAAGCCGCTTATTGATGTCGTAAACCGATGCGCCGACGGTCTCGGCAAGCTCCACCGTGGATTCGAAGCCGATGGGCATGCGCGCTGCGTATTCCGTCAGCAGCAGCGGGTTGTCGGCGGCGGTGAGCATTTCCGCGGCTTGCTCGATGGCCGCGGGCTCGGGCGCGATCCGCGAAGGCACTTTGACCGCAAACTTCGGCAGGGCCATCTCCTCTTTCAACTGGCTTTCCTGTAACGCCGAGTCGTAGCACATATAGACTGGACCCTGGGGCTCGCTCATCATGATCGAATAGGCGCGGGCAAAGGAGTCCGGCACACCGTGAATGCTGCCCGGCTGGTAATCCCATTTGACGAAATTGCGCACGGCATCGCCCTGAGCGAAGGCGGTATGAATCCAATCGATAAAAGGCCGACGCAATTTTTCGTCCATCGGGCCGGTGGCGCCGACGATAAAGACCGGGCTGCGGTCGATGTAGGCGTAATAGATTCCCATCGGCGCGTGCAGCAGCCCGACGACATCATGGACGATGGCCATCATCGGTTTGCCGCTGGCTTTGGCGTAGCCATGGGCGATCTGCACGGCGATCTTTTCGTGGTTGCAGAGCAGCATCGGCGGGTCGTTCTCGCCGTAATTGACCAGCGAATCGTGCAGCCCACGAAAACTGGCGCCGGGATTGAGCGCGATATAGGGGAAGCCGTACTGCTTGATCAGATCGACGATAACGTCGGATTGCCAGCGCTGGCTAGATTTCTTAATAGCTGTGTCGTTCATTCGGATTGCCTCCCGGGTTTGAATGCTTGCCGTGCGTTGCCGGTGAATTTCCTTGTTATCCGGGAAATGATGACGCAGTCAAGGCCCGGTTGCAGTTGTTGCGGCTCGGCTCGGCGATGATCAGACCTCACCAATGGGCTTGGCGGCGCGCAGTTGCGGTCGCAGCAGCACCATGTAGGCGATCGAGGCGACAGCGAGGAAACCGCAGATCGCGACCGTCCAGGGCGCGCCGATAGCGGTGGCGACCAGGCCGAAGGGGTAACTGCCCATCGGGCCGAGGCCGCGATTGATCAAACCGAACAGAGACATGATCCGTCCACGGTTGGATTCATCGGCGTGCACTTGCAGCATTGTGGCGATGGTGGAGAGGAAAGTGGTTTGAAATCCGCCGGCGATAAACAGGAAGAACAGGGAAAGAAAAAAGTTCCGTGATACCGCGAAGAGAACGATCGTTGCGCCGAATCCGGTGGCGAGAAAAAGCAATAAGCGATGCGGGTTGGGATAATGGCGCACCGAGGCCAGCGTTAATCCACCGAGGATTGCGCCGGCGCCGGGCGCCATGAGCAAAAGGCCGAGGCCCGGCGCGCCGACTCGGAGTATGTCGCGGGCGAACACCGGCATGAATTGGGTGTACGGCTTGGTGCAAAAAGTCACGATCCCCAGGGCTGCCAGAAGCGCGCAGAAGATCGGAGTCTTCCAAGCCAGCGTCAACCCCTCCACCATGTCTTCCGTTACGCTGGTCTTGCGCGCTGCCGTATCGCCGGCGGGAATTCGAATCATAAAGATGGTGATGAGAACCATCAAGTTGCCAGCGGTGGCGACAAAAAAACACCCTTGCGTATCGACGTAGGGGATCAACATGCCGCCGATGGATGGTCCGAAGAGCATCGAGCCATTGAAGACCATCTGATAGAGCGTGATAGCGTTGGGCAGATCGGAGCGCGGCACGAGGCGGTGCAAAATCGACTGGCGCACGGGCTGTTCGAAGGAAACCAGAAAACCCGTCAAGGTTGAAGCCAGCAGCAGATGCCAAACGCGAATCGTCCCGAGGGTGTTCATGACGCCGAGAAACAGCGTCATGAGAAAGAACGCGCACTGGGTGAAAGCGAAGATGAGTTTGCGGTCGGCGCGGTCTACGACCGCGCCGCCCAAAGGAGAAAAAAGCACCCGGGGCAAGCCGAGACAGAGGCCTTCGAGGCCCAGATAATAAGGCGAGTTGGTGAGTTGAAAAATAAGCCAGCTTTGCGCCGTGGTCTGGATCAATGTGCCGCTATGACCGAGGAACAGGCCGCACCAGTAGATAAGATAGTCTCGGTGGCGAAAGGCGCGAAAGGTGGTCTCGAAAAGCATGTCATGAGGCGCCGAGGACCACCAGGGATGGGCAGTGTGGGGCGCAAAAACGACTTGGCATGGCTGTTAGAGAGTTGAGAATCGGATTGCGGAACAGCCTTTTCGATTCTTCTGATGATGCGGCCCGCCATGAGCGAGCGTTTCACACCGCGAGCCGAATGGTGGTCCCAGCGGGAATCGAACCCGCGTTACCGACGTGAGAGGCCGGTGTCCTAACCGCTAGACGATGGGACCATGGCTGAGGAGGAAGGACTCGAACCTTCAATCGCCTGATCCAGAGTCAGGTGGCTTACCAATTAG
>DATBLC010000301.1:0-3612 GCA_036555515.1 Binatia bacterium | reverse complement strand
GCCTCAGCCAAGTCGCCGACCACTAACTCGCGCAGAACGACAAGCCGTGCTGGAGATCTCTGAGTTGTTGGGCATACAGGTGCGTGGTGAAACCCAAAAAACTACCCAACGCAGGGTTACATCTTAAATGAGGCAACGAATCCCCGTAGGGTTACATTCTTAAATGATTTGACAGGTCAGGTGGTGACGTTCAACGATTGAATTTAGCTTTACCCCAACTAGAACACCCCAGCAACCAGAATTTGGCGCATCACCTCGCCGACGAGGCGTGCAGGATCATTTCGGAAAGATCCTCTTCCAATCGCCTTTCATACTCACGACGGTCCAGCCTTTGGCGACGGCTTCGTCCCAGGCCTTGTCGAGCCTGCCAACGTGCGAGTTGCGGTCGTAGGCCCACTCGCGCCTGGCATCGTCGTGATGGACGATCAGGCAGAAGCGCGGCCCGCTGCCGGCGGCCGTCCATTGCAGCATCTGCAGGTCGCCGTCGGAGTTGCCGAACGCGGCGATGGGGCGTCGACCGATGTGATGCTGGATGGCGGCGGGCTTCCCGGCCTTATCGTCGATAAAGTTGAGCTCGGGCAACCTGACGATCACTGGCTTGCCGCCGCGCGCCTCGAACTTCGTCTTGATGCTGCTGCCGATGACCCGCTCGGGCGGAATGCCGTAGACCCGCTCCGCCCATGGGCGCATGAACTCGATACCGCCACCGGAAACGATAAACGTCTTGAAGCCGTTCGCGCGCAGGTAGGCGAGCAATTCAAGCATCGGCTGGTACGCCATCTCGGTGTAAAGCCTGCCGGTCCCGGGATGCTTTGCAGTCGAGATCCAATCGGCGACGATCTTCTCGAACTCCTCGGTCGTCATGCCCGCGTGGGTGGCCATGGCTAGCTCGAGGAGCGCGTGCTCGCCGCCGGCCAGCGCGGATTTCGCGTCGCCTTTAAGTACCGAGGCGAACGGCTCCTTGTCTTTCCACTGCGGGTGCTGCGGCGCGAGGTTCTTGATGCGATCAAAGATGAAGAGCGCTTGAAAATACATCGGCTGTTCGGCCCAGAGCGTGCCGTCGTTGTCGAAAACCGCGATGCGCACGGAGGGCGCGACGAAGTCCGGCGAGCCTTTCTTCGTCACCTTCGCCACGAATTCGACGATGGACTGCCTGGCCTTGCCGTCGTTCCAGGATGGTAGCGACCCCGCGGTCTGCGCCGTCGCGGGGGGCCCGAACGCCAAGGCGAAGCCAAGGATCGCGAGCAGGGTCGCGCCAGCCCGCATCGTTGGAGTTTGCGTGTATTTCATGATCTCTTCTCCTGGTAATCGAGCAGCGCCAGCTGGAAGCCGATGCGGTGCGCGTTGACGTGCAGAATATCGCTGGCCTTAGCGAAATCGCGTTTGTGGAAAACCCGAGAGAGCCCTCGATACGGTACTGGTTAATCACCGAGGCACCTCGAGAAACACCGACCCATCCCTTCCGCTCCATGTTTTTTTCCTAAGATCAGCTCTGAAACGATTGTCGCGTCCAGATGCGCCCGTCGAGCCAGTAATGACAGAAGAGTCCGCCCAGGCCCAGCGGCGCCAGCCATTCGAGTTTCAACCAACTGCCGGCCATTGCCCCGACAAAACCAATGACGGGCCAGACAGCAAAGGACACGGCCTGCTCTATCTCAGTTCGAAATTTGCGTCCCGCCGTAATGGACGCCCGCGAATCAGAATTGTTCAGCGCCGGGTCAATGCCTGTTCTGGTCATTGAGCGCCGTGCCATGGCGTAGGTAAAGTAGAGGTATTGCACCTCGTGATGTACGGCGAGAACCAACAGGAACGACGCATTTGATGCTCCAAGCGCGTAACTGCTGCCAAAGGCAACGGCATGCACGAGAACCACCCACCGCTCGCCTGGATGAACCTGACTCCCAACATCATGAGGTGCGGACATCAGTCGCTCGCCGCGGGTTCGCAAGAGCGTCCACACGAGATACACGATCACCCAGAGCGTTGCGGCAAAGCCCGCTGTCGAAGTTAACTCCGCGCCGAAGGCCAGGGCAATATAAGGTTCTCCTTCGTATTCCAGCGGGGCCAGATGAGTGTAGGCGAGCATACCTGCCAACATGGGCAGATAGATGGCGCCGCGGAACAATACTTCATGCACCCGCGACACCGGCCCGCCCATCCCGCGCTGGTAAAAGCGCGCCACCCCTAAACTCTGCCGCCCTCGGTGCCAGACGGCAGCATACATGGCGATCGACGTGAGCAAGATCGTTTCGCTGGCCATCGAAAGTGCGTAGGTTAACGCGAGGATTACCAAGGGCACGATCAGCACATCGACTCGGCGATGACGCCAGAGTCGCCGCCTTAAAACGGCATCGTACGTCGCTCCCAGATGGAACTCCGATAACACGAAGTCCACCGCGTCGAGTTCCCGGTCACCATGCATGATGATAACGACGATTGACGCCAGCAGTGCCAGCGACGCTCCGCCGCACGCGAGCCAAAAGTCCGCACGGCGGGAAAAAAGCCACAGGAGCGGCTGAGAGGAGGAATCAGTTTTCACCGACATCTCCTATACAGACGCGAATATTGAAGAACGCAACAGGAGCTCGAATCATGCACTTCCACGTCCAGCAGGAAAGCACGGCAGCACGTCCGCTCAGGGCCTGTCCTTCGAGAGCCGAGAGCGCTAGGAGCGGTAGCCGGGCGAGCAGCGAGATAACGATAATGCGCCGCCGCACCATCTCCAGCAAGTCGTCGGACAAAAGCGGCGGCGCAGGAACTGGAATAGCGGTCGGCCCAGGACCACGAGAAGTCCTGCCGTTCTCGGAATACTGTCGTCCGACCTCGCAAACATCATCGCAAAAAGTATGTGGCCGCATTCGAAGCTGCCGCAGCGAGCGCGGCCAGAGAAAATTTCTTCTCCGGTTGGAACAATACCGCCCCCGCTGAAGAACCGTCTATTGGACTTTAGGGTAATATGAAAAGCAGCAGAACGGCAAAGCGGCAATTCAACCAAAAGAAAAGAGTTTCACCGCGGAGAGCTTGGCGCGGCAGAGTCGGTGGTTAGGCGAATTCTCGCGCCCAGACGCTCAGCATGAACCTCGGATCGAACCTGGCGCGTTTTGCGCTGGCAATGCCTTGACGTTGCCGATCTCATCCAGTCAGCGCACGGGGCTCAGGACAACATGCTTCGCGCGAGTTTACTCTACGTTCATACTATAATAGTTGACTTTAACGTTTGATTCGCCAGTGAATCTAAAGAACCCTTCGACAAGCTCAGGGTGAACGGTCAAAGCACAATCCGTTCGTGCTGAGGCCCTCGAAGCATGAACGGCGGACATTAATCTGCTGTTACAGTCCACTAGAACAATATCCCGAACAGCCGCTTCAGCAGTTCTTCGAGCGGCATCATGGTGAGTAGCAGCGGCACAACCGGTACGAGTGTCGCAGCCACCAGGCGAAGCAAAGCGTCTCTCGTGATCGGCGCGAGTTGCATCGTTCGCACCACTTCGAAACTATTGGCCAGATCGGCAAGGGACTGGATGTCAGCGCTGCCCACCAACGGCGCACCGGCTGGCGCACCGCCACGGAGCCACTTGGCGTCGAACTCGCGGACATAGCGCTCGGCCAGCG
>DATBLC010000300.1:0-37367 GCA_036555515.1 Binatia bacterium | reverse complement strand
GAGGCGAGCCCTTCCGATCGCGGTCAATGGTTCTCTGCCTTACCGGCCACCACCCCGTCCTCTCCATAGGTGGAAATGCCCGCCGGCAGGGCCTGAAAACAACCTTTGCGCTCCTGTGCCCGCGCTCTCCAGGTCTCACCCTCGGTCGCTGTTTGGTTACTCAATTGTGGACTCCTTAATAACTTACGAGCCCGGAAGCGAGGTGGAACACTGGAGTGGAGAAGGCGTCCAACTGGGAAATTTCAAAGTCATTTCGCGCTTACGCACCTCTCTCTCACGAGCTCTAACGTTCCATCCAAGCACCGCTGATCGATGTGCTCAGAGGCAGAAACCCGTAGACTTTGCTACGGAAGGGTTCCGCCTCGCGCTTCCTGCTGAGCGCGACTGCGGAATCCGGGTTCAATGTTCAAGGTTCGAACGGCCTTGGCCTGTTCAACGTTCGCCATCGCGACGTCCCCCCTTTGAACCTTGAACCGGAAACATTGAACCACGCCGAAGGCGACACCTTGAACTCTTGAACATTGAACTTTTGAACTAATCTTTTATGCCGCTCGCCCGCGCCACCTGATCCAACACGCCGTTGATAAACGCCGGAGAGTCGCCCGTGCCGAAGCGTTTCGCGATCTCGACAGCTTCATCGAAGCTGACGTTGGCTGGTATATCCGGACAAAAAATCAGTTCATAAGAGGCCAAGCGCAGCAGCACGAGATCGACCTTTGCAAGACGTCCCAATTTCCAGTGCTCCGTGCATTGTTCGATGCGGCGATCGATCTCCATCCGTCGGCTAACGACTCCGGAAACCAGCTCGCGCGCGAAATCCTTCGCGGTTTTGTTGCCCTCAAAATGACTGAGAAAGAGTTCCACCGCTCCCGCCGAGGTGTCGCCTGTGATCTCGATCTGATACAGCGCTTGGAGGGCCAACTCGCGGCCCTTGCGCCGGTTGCTTCTGACCGCGCTCGCGGTTTCCATAGTTTCTTGATTTGGTGACAAGGACAGCTCTCGATGGCCCGCTTGGGTCTGTCGCGGGCAGTTATTCACGGGCTAGTCGTCGAATCACGTTGACCATCTCCACCGCCGTCACCGCGGCCTCGTAGCCTTTGTTGGCATCTTTCGCGCCGGAGCGCTCCATGGCTTGCTGGCTATCGTTAGTAGTCAACACGCCGAAGCCTATTGGTATTTGATGCCGTCGCATGGCCGCTAATATGCCGTTCGTGACGGCGCCCGAGACATATTCAAAGTGGGGTGTATCGCCCCGTATCACCGCGCCGAGGCAAACCAGGGCGTCGTAGTTGCCGCTGGCCGCCATTTTTTCCGCTAAAAGCGAGATTTCAAAGGCACCTGGCACGCGCGCCACCGTAATCCGTTCATCTTCGCCGCCATGGCTCTTGAGTCCATCGAGGGCGCCGTCGAGCAATTTGTCGGTGATGAATTGATTGAACCGGCTGACGATGATGCCGATCCTGAGCCCGCGCGCGTCGGGTTTACTTTCTATAATTTTTACCATGGTGCGACAAAGAACCAATCGGCCAGCCTAAGACTTCACGCTTTTGGCGTCTAGATTAGTAAACAGGTGGCCGAGCTTGCTTTGTTTGGTTCGCAGATATTGAAGATTGGTCTCGACCGGCGGAATCTCCAGGGGCACCCTTTCGATAACCTCGAGACCGTAACTTTCCAGGCCGGAGATCTTGCGTGGATTGTTGGTCAGTAGTCGAATCTGGCCGACTCCCAGTTCACGCAACATCTGGGCGCCGACGCCGTAATCCCTGAGATCCTCCTTGAACCCCAACTCCAGATTCGCTTCCACGGTGTCCCGCCCCTGGTCCTGTAAACCGTAGGCTCGGATCTTGTTGGTAAGGCCGATTCCCCTGCCTTCCTGATGCATGTAGACCAGCACGCCCCGGCCTTCAGCGTCGATTAGCTTGAGCGACTGGCGAATCTGGTCGCCGCAATCGCAACGCTCTGAGCCGAACACGTCTCCGGTGAGACACTCGGAATGCAACCGAACGAGTATGCCGCCACCGTCGCTGATGTCCCCTTTGACCAGGGCCATATGTTCGGAGTGATCCACTTCGTTACGGTAAACGATGGCTTTGTACATGCCGCCGTGGATGGTGGGAAATTCTTCCTCGGCGACTCGCTTGACCAGCCGCTCATTGCGCAAGCGGTAGGCGATCAAGCTGGCCACGGAGATAATTTTGTGCCCGCTCCGCTCGGCGACACGCTCCAGCGAAGGCAGCAGCGCTATCGAGCCGTCGTCTTCGAGGATCTGGCAAATAGCGCCGGCAGGTTTAAAGCCCGCCAGACGCGCCAAATCCACCGAAGCTTCACTGCGGCCGGAGCGCGCCAAGACGCCGCCGCTACGCGCTTGTAGCGGCTGGACATGTCCTGGCACGACGATATCTTCATGCCGGGTCTGCTCGGCAATGGCTGCTTGGATCGTATGGGCGCGCCCCTGCGCCGAAACCCCGTGCACGCCTTCAAGACGGACGGTGAAGGAAGCCCCGCACAGAAGCCCGCGCAACTTGCTGTTTTCCTCGGGCACCAGAAGAATTCCCAGCTCGCGAATGCGCTCGTCGGTGAGAGTAACATACACGATGCCGCGAGCGTGGCTGAGCATGTAATTGACGCTCTCAGCGGTGACTTTCTCGGCCGGCAGAAAGAAAAAACCGTCGCTGTCGGCGGCTTCCTCGTTAATGAGGATAACCATGCGGCCGGCGTGAATTTCTTCCAGAGCTTCTTCAACAGTGGCGAGGGGCATAGGCTAAAATTTGAGCGCTCCGTTATTGCCTGATCCCGGCATTACCCGCGATTGGCCATGAAACTATGAACATATTTGCCGATCAAATCCGTTTCGATGTTGACTTTATCACCAACCCTACGGGTGCGCAAATTAGTGTGGCGCAGAGTGTAAGGAATGATCGCCACGGAAAAACGCCGTTTACTACATTTATTGACCGTCAGACTGATGCCGTCCACCGCGACGGATCCCTTGGGCACGAGCAGCACTCCCAGATTGGCCGGCACGTCAAAGCTGAAAAACGTGAACTCGCCTCTTTTGTCAATGCCGGCCACCGTGGCGATCCCATCGACATGTCCCGTGACCAGATGACCGCCGAGAGGTGCACCCAGGCGCATTGGACGCTCGAGGTTGACCAGAGATCCGGCGCGCAATTTTTTCAGATTGGTGCACCTCAGCGTTTCCGGTGACACATCCACGCTGAAATAGCCGCCTCCTTTTTTCACCACGGTCAAGCAGGCGCCATTGACGGCGATACTGGCGCCGAGCTTCATACCGCGCACGTCCAAACCGGTGCCGACGGTGAGCACCATGGAACGGTCGCCCATGCGCGAGGCGTTGATTCTTCCCACGCCCTCAATGAGTCCGGTGAACATAACGCTGCATTCAACAAGCCACTTGAACCAGGATTCCGCAGTTGCGCTCGACAGGAAGCGCGAGGCGCAACCCTTCCGTAGCAAAGTCTCAGCCGAAGGCTGATCCGCCTATGGCGGAGATGCCGTCTGCCCCTAAGCAGAGATCGATCAATGGTGCGGTGAGGGCCGGTTCATCCTGATAACGACGAAACGCCAAAGCGCACAATGACTTTGAAATTTTACAGTTGGACGCCTTCGCTGCGCCAGGGTTCCACCTCGCTTGCCGTCTCTTCAGTCTAACGGCGAAATCCAGGCTGAAACAAGATTATTATGCCCTCGTTGAGGGTGATCTGCCCTCGAAAATCGTGATTGTCACCCGTGCTCGTTCTCGATGAACACGAATCGCGAACACGATCCACGAAAATCGAGAGTCATAAATAGCCTGACGCTACGAGATCGTCGCCAGCCCGCATGACTTCGAGGCGTTTTACGCTAAGTGAATGCCGCACCGACTTGATTCCCAAACCATCGATCATCACCCGCCCGTCTCCGCCGATGATCTTCGGCGCATAGAAAAATAATATCTTGTCCACGGACTTTTCCTTTAGAGCGGAGGCGGCGGTTGCCGCACCTCCTTCGATCATCACGCTCTGTATGCCCTGACGCCCGAGCGTTTTTAGTACAGCGCTCCAGACAATTTTTCCATTGCGCTCGGGCAGACGCAAAACCTTAGCTCCCTGCGCTTCCAACGCGTGAACGCGCGCCGCGGCGACCCGCCGGCTAATCACCACCAGGGTCTTTTCCGGGTCGTGCAATCGAAAAATTTGCGCCGAAGGGGAAATGCGCAGCCGCCGGTCTAAAATCACACGCCAAGGATTGCGCCCACCGGCTATTCGGCAGGTTAGCTGCGGATCATCGGCAATGACAGAACCGGAGCCAACCAAAACCGCGTCCACTTGATTGCGCAACCGGTGGACGATTTTGCGCGACTCCTCGCCGCTTATCCAACGCGAATCTCCGCTCGAGGTTGCGATCTTGCCGTCTAATGACGCGGCAAGCTTCAATATCACGAACGGCAGTCCCCGGGTGATGAATTTAATAAAAGCTTCGTTAAGCGCGCGGCATTCATCCTCCAGCAGGCCGGCATATACGGCGACGCCGGCGCGCCGAAGCTCACGGAATCCCCTGCCCGAAACCAAGGGATTGGGATCCTTCATGCCGGCGAAGACCGCTTTGACCCCCGCCCTGACAAGCGCACGGCTGCACGGCGGCGTGCGCCCGAAGTGGCTGCAAGGCTCCATGTTGATATAGAGCGTTGCGCCCCGGGCTTTCTTGCCGGCCCGTTTCAACGCGACGATCTCTGCATGGTCGGTGCCGGCCGCTTTGTGATAACCGGTGGCGATAATATTTCCGCCGCGCACGAGCACCGCGCCGACCATCGGATTGGGACTCGTCCGTCCAGCGGCTTTGAGCGCCAGGCGACATGCCATGCGCATGAAATTGCGGTCAGCTTCGCGCCAGGATGGCTCGGTCAACGTTACGGCTCTCTTCTTTGGCCGCCGGCGCCGGCCGGTTCCGCAGGATGGCGCTTGCGCTCTTTGATGAGATCTTCCAGCTCAGCCATGAACTCGCCGATATCCTTGAAAGAGCGGTAGACCGATGCGAACCGCACGTAGGCCACCTGGTCTATGTCGTGCAGTTCGCGCATGAGCGCTTCGCCGATGACCGAGGCCGGAATTTCCTTCTCACCGCGCTCCTGAAGGGCGCGCTCGATGCGGTCGGCGACAGCCTCGATGGTATCGATGCTCACCGGGCGCTTTTCGCAGGCGCGCTTGAGCCCGTTAATGATTTTCGTCCGATCGTAATTTTCGCGCCGGCCGTCTTTCTTCACTACCAGAGGCATCATCTCCTCGACCCTTTCGTAGGTTGTAAAACGGCGACTGCACCGGTTGCATTCGCGCCGGCGCCGAATCATGTTGCTGTCTTTGCTCAGCCGCGAATCGATGACCCGGTTATCGGTCTCGTGGCAGAAAGGACATTTCATGGTCTTGGGACAGTAGGCAGTAGGCAACAGGGATTTGGCGAAGAAACTACTGCCTCGTGCCTGATGCCTTCTTCACTGCTTTCGCAGGCGGTGAGGATAAACGGGGAATTTTCTGCACAGCTCGCCCACATCGTCAGCGATGACCTTGAGAGCACTTTCATCGCCCACGGAGTTAAGCGCCCGCACGATGAAATCACCGATCAACTCCGTTTCCTGCTCTTTCATCCCCCGGCTGGTAACGGCGGGGGTGCCGATCCGAATGCCGCTGGTGACGAAGGGCGAGCGCGTGTCGAAGGGCACCGCGTTTCGATTTACAGTGATGCGCGCCTTGTCCAGGGTCTCCTGGGCGACTTTCCCGGTCAATTCCGACTGGCGCAAGTCCATTAACATCAGATGATTATCCGTGCCCCCCGACGTTAACCGGAATCCCTGTGCGATCAATTTGCCTGCCAGTGCCTGCGCGTTCTTGACGACTTGGTGTTGGTAATCGTTAAATGCCGGGCTCAGGGCCTCCTTCAATGCCACCGCCTTGGCAGCGATCACATGCATGAGCGGCCC
Organism: Binatia bacterium; assembly: GCA_036555515.1. GTDB lineage: Bacteria > Desulfobacterota > Binatia > UBA9968 > UBA9968 > DATACQ01. The sequence goes on along the minus strand of DATBLC010000300.1, from coordinate 31,393 downwards.
GCCCTGCAAACCCGGAAAAACTTTGCTATCGATGGTCTTGGCATGTTCGGCGCGGCACATGACAAGACCGCCGCGCGGGCCGCGCAGCGTCTTATGGGTCGTCGTGGTTACGAAGTCGGCGTAGGGCACCGGGCTCGGGTGCAAACCCGCCGCCACTAAACCGGCGATATGCGCCATATCGACCATCAGCAGCGCGCCGACTTCGTCCGCGATCTGGCGAAATCTGGCGTAGTCGATGATGCGCGGGTAAGCGCTGGCGCCGGCAACGATCAATTTCGGTTTATGTTCGTTGGCCAGGCGATCGACTTCGTCGTAGTCGATGGTTTCGCTTTTCTCGGAGACTCCGTAGGGAACCACTTTGTACACGATGCCGGAAAAGTTGACCGGGCTGCCCATCGATAGATGGCCGCCGTGGGCGAGATTCATGCCCAAATAAGTATCCCCGGGCTTGAGCACGGAAAGATAAACGGCCATGTTTGCCTGGGAACCGGAATGGGGCTGGACGTTGACGTGATCGGCGCCGAACAATTCCTTGCCGCGGGCAATAGCCAGGGATTCGACGATGTCGACAAACTCGCACCCGCCGTAGTAGCGCTTGCCGGGATAGCCCTCGGCGTACTTGTTCGTCATCACGGATCCCTGCGCCTCCAGCACCGCCTCGCTGACGACGTTTTCCGAAGCGATGAGTTCCAGATTGCCTTCCAGCCGTTGAGTTTCTTTTTCAATCGCCGCAAAAACTTCGGCGTCCGTTTCCCGCAAATATGACATGTAATGCGCTCGTTTCTCCGTGGTTTAGAATTTCCATTGGTTGGGAATCTGCGTGCCCAGTTCTTTTTCCGCCGCGGCAATTTTGTCCACCCGCCGTTGATGGCGCCCGCCCGCGAAAGGCGTGTCGAGCCATGTTTCGAGTATCCGCTGGGCCAAAGTCTCCTCGGTCTTGGCGCCGCTCAAGACTAAAATATTCGAATCGTTGTGCTCCCTGCTGCTGCGTGCGCCGTCGAGATCTTGCACCAGCGCCGCTCGTACGCCGGGAAATTTGTTGGCGATGATGGACATGCCGATACCGCTTGTGCAGACAAGCACGCCGCGCTCGGCGTCGCCCTGAGAAACGCGCAGCGATACAGCGCGGCCGAAATCCGGATAATCCACCGGCTCATCTCCCTGAGTGCCACAGTCGCGCACATCGATACCCTTGGCGCGCAGAACAATGGCCAGGAAATCCTTCAGCTTCGCGCCGCCGTGGTCGCTGCCAATGACGATCATCATGATTCTTCTTACAACGACGGTTCAGATCCAAACGCCATTCGGGCAATAAACAAAATCGCAGCACCGTGGCCGGTTTCATTCCACGGCTGCTGCGATTTGCGCTTCAGACCACCGGCACCAAGGCAATCATCCGGCGCCGGTTTGCCGCGTGACGCCGGGAAACTACCGGTGACCCTCGATGTATGTGATAACATCTTGGACAGTTTTGATTTTTTCCGCGTCCTCATCGGAGATTTCCATCTCATACTCTTCCTCTAGAGCCATCACTAGCTCGACAATATCAAGTGAATCGGCTCCCAGGTCTTCGATAAAGGAGGCTTCCGGAGTCACTTCCTCCTCACTCACCCCTAACTGTTCGCAAACGATCTCCTTGACTCTTGCTTGTACCGACGCTGCCATACAATGTCACCTCCTGTTTACGATTTCCTTACATATATATCCCGCCATTGACGCCGAGCACCTGCCCGGTGATATACGCCGACGCGGGTGACGCGAGGAAAGCGATGGATTCCGCCACCTCTTCGCAGGTGCCGAAACGGCCGAGAGGAATAGCGCGCAGAAATTCCTCCTGGAGTTTGGTGGGCAACGTTGCGGTCATTTCCGTTTCTATGAAACCCGGAGCGACCGCGTTCACCGTAATCCCGCGGGAAGCCACTTCCCGCGCCACCGCTTTGGTAAATCCAAGGATGCCCGCTTTGGTCGCCGCATAGATCGACTGTCCCGCGTTGCCCATTTGACCGGCGACCGATGATAAATTGATGATCCGGCCGTAGCGCTGCCGGAGCATAACCCGTGTCACTGCTTTAGTACAGAGAATTGTGCCCTTCAGGTTGATTCCGACAACCCGATTCCAATCATCGGGCTTCATGCGAATCAAGAGGTTGTCTGCGGTGACACCGGCATTGTTGACGAGAATATCAATTTTCTGATGCCGGTCAACGATTATTTTTATCGCCGCCTCGATCTGATTCTCGTCGGCGATATCGAACCGGCAAAGCTCACCGCGCCCGTGGCCGTCAGCGGTCAACTGGGCCAACGTTTTCTCCGCGGCCGCCTGGTTGTCGCGATAGTTGATCGCGACATGGGCTCCAAGCCGGCCCAAGGCCAACACCGTCGCTCTACCGATGCCGCGGCTGCCGCCGGTCACCAGAGCGACCTGTCCGGCGAGGCTCACACCGCCGTCCCCCCGCGCACCCTTGCTAAGTCTTCCGGGTTCTCGAAATTATCCGCGTCGAGCGATGCGCTGATGCGTTTGGTGAGTCCCCTTAACACCCTGCCGGGACCCACCTCCAACACGCGCTGACATCCGAGGGACTCCAATTTGCGCACAGACTCTTCCCAACGCACCGGCCGCACCGCTTGCTCGAGGAGCAGCGACTTGACCCGGTTCGCATCCCGGTTAATCTCGGCTTCAACGTTGGTAACCACGCCCACTGCTAAGGGATGAACCACGATAGGGGCGAGCGCCTGATTCAGTCTTACGGCCGCGGGCCGCATAAGCTCGCAGTGAAACGGCGCGCTTACGGGCAGGTCCAAAACTCTTTTCGCGCCGCGCTCCTTCGCCAGCGCCATGGCGCGGGCCACCGCGTTCTTGGAACCCGCGATCACAATTTGGCCTCCGCCATTATAGTTGGCGGGCGCAACAACCTCACCCCCGGTCGCCTGCGCGCAAAGCGATAATACCTTGTCGGTTTCCATACCGAGAATCACAGCCATGCGGCCCTCACCAGCGGGCACCGCTTCCTGCATGAAGCGGCCACGCTGGCGCACGACGTTGACCGCATCGGCGAAGCTAAAAGCGCCGGCGCAAACCAACGCGCTGTATTCGCCGAGGCTGTGGCCCGCGACGAAATCCGCGCGCAGCGGGGTTTCCGACTCCAGTACCCGGAGAGCGGCGATCGACACTGTCAAAATGGCCGGCTGGGTGTTTTCCGTCCGCATCAGTTCCAGCTCGGGACCATCGAAACAAAGCTTGCTCAACGCATAGCCGAGCGCGTCGTCGGCCTCGGCAAATATCTTCTTTGCCGCAACGAACTGGTCACAAAGATTCTTTCCCATGCCGACATATTGCGAGCCCTGCCCGGGAAACACGAATGCAACTTTACCGGTCGCCACTCTCCGATTTCTCTCTTTCTGCGTTTGCTTCCGGCTTCTCCTTCTCCGCCATCGCGTCGATTTTCCTTTTGATGCGGCGCCAGATCTTTCCCGGCAGGCTGTCCTTGCTATCGCGCCCCAACCGCGCCGCGTCGCCGAGAACTTCCATGATATGGCGATTCATATCGTGCTCCACCGCGTCCCTGGCCGCACGTATGGCGTTCTTGATAGCGAGCGAACTGGAGCCCCCGTGTGCGACGATGGCCACGCCGTCAAGACCGATAAGGGGCGCTCCCCCATACTCGGCATAATCGAGGCGCCGGTAGGCTTCGCGCAAAGCTTTGCGCGTCATTAGATAGCCTAAACGGCTCAACAGATTCTTTTGAAAGGCGCCTTTCAAAACTTCGCCGGCGAAATTTGCCACGCCCTCCATCGTCTTCAGCGCGACGTTGCCGGTGAAGCCATCGCAAACAACCACGTCCACCGTCGAGTTGAAAATATCTCTCCCCTCAACGTAGCCGATATGATCCAGCAAGTTTTCCGCCAACAGCGCGCTCGCCGCGCGCGTGAGATCGGTGCCCTTGCCGTCTTCCTGGCCGTTGCTAAGGATGCCGATCCGCGGCTTGGCAATCCCCAATACGCGCTCCGCGTAGATCGCCCCCATGATGCCGAACTGGGCTAGATGATAGGGCTTGCAATCGACATTAGCCCCCGCGTCTACGACGATCGTTCCCTTGCCAACGCTGGGAACCACGACGAGAATCGCCGGCCGGGCCACATGTGGCAACCTGCCCATCACAAACATACCCGTCGCCATCATCGCACCGGAGTTGCCCGCGCTGACCACCGCCTGAACATCGCCCGATTTCATCCGATCGAAGGCGACCTTCATCGACGAGTCCTTTTTTTTGAGCGCGCTGCTCGCGGACTCATGCATCGCGACGGACTGGGAAGCCGGAATAATTTCCAACGGACCGGCGCCGAGCCGGGACAGCTCCCGTTCCACGGCGTCCTTCTGGCCGACGAGAACTACTTCGACGCCGAGATCTCTGGCCGCGCGCCAGGCTCCCTCAACGACGACTCCGGGAGCCCGGTCTCCGCCCATCGCGTCAACGGCGATTTTCGGCATGGGGAGTGCCTAGCTCTGCTCGGTTGGGACAACGGCGCGCCCACGATAAAAACCGCAGTGAGCGCAGGCGCGGTGCGGCAACACGGTTTCGCCGCAATTGGCACAGGTGCTCCATTGCGGCTTGGCGATGGCATCGTGGGAACGGCGTTGATTTTTCACTCTTTTAGAAGTCCGTCTCTTCGGAACCGGCATAGGTTTGATCCTGTCTTTCCCTGCTTCAAAACAGCAGCTGTGAATTCTGAATTTCCGATCTAGCGGTCGATCCTGAGAGTGCGAAAGAACGCCATCCGCGGATCTTCCGTAGCACGGGAACATCGGCAGTCCTCGTGATTTAGATCCACTCCGCAACCGCCACACAGCCCCCGGCAATCTTCAGCGCAAAGCGCGCGCGTCGGCAACGCCAGCATGACTTGTTCCCGAATCAGCGGCGCGAGATTGATCTCGTCGCCCGAATAGTAGCTCAAGCCCAACTCTTCCCGCCGCAGTTCCTCCGTCGAGCCAGCGGAGCCCGAGGGCGCGGGGATCAAGACGAAGTCAAACTCGTGCTCTACCGGCAGGGAAAAGTCCTTCAAGCAACGGCTGCAACTGCTATCGATGCTGCCGCGAAACGAGCCGCGAAAGAAGAGTTCGCTGCCTGAACGATAGCAAACAAGATCGACGTCAACCAGCGGGGGAAAACGAAACTCGTTGGCCTTACCCTTTGCATAGGTTTCATTCAGCTCTTCGACGCTTTCCGAGAACCTAATCTCCTTGGGCGATTCCGGAATGTCATCGACGAGGATTTTCATGAGCGGAAGGATCGGCGCGCCAGATTCATTTGAATATAGTTAAAACAACTCCATTGTCAAGGCGAGGCGCTTGCAGCGAATTCAAAACATCGCGCAATATTCAGCACTTCCGGGCCTCGTTCGGGAGTCAGGGGAAACTCTTTGTGGAAATCCTCATTAAACGAGCCGGCGCCGGCGTCTCCCTCTCTCCATCCGCTGCGTCAGGATGCGAGGCGGCCCGGCCCGCACATTAGACCGTTCGCTTGAGTATTCAGCGCCAGTTTGTTAACGAGTTTTTATCCATGCCATGAATTTCCCCATCCCGCTGCAGAGTGCCTGGGGCGGCAAGCGCTATAATGCCTTTAACCGCGTGCTGAAGGAAACCTTCGGGACGCGAGTTTACAAGATTGGCCTGCGCCTCGACTTCACCTGTCCCAACCGCGATGGCACGGTCGCCGTGGGAGGCTGCATCTATTGCAACAACGCGAGTCACACTCCGATTGCCTATCGTCCGCGCGCGTCCGTCACCGCGCAATTGCACCAAGGCGCTGAAGCCGTGCGCAAAAGACACCGGGCGGAAAAGTTTATCGCCTATTTTCAGAGTTACACCAACACCTATGATCCGGTATCAAAGCTCGAGAAACTGTACCGGGAGGCTCTCGATTTCCCCGGCGTCGTCGGCCTCGCGGTCAGCACGCGCCCTGACTGCGTCCCCGCGGATGTGCTTGATCTATTGACCGACTTGTCGCGTGATACCTATTTGTGGTTGGAGCTCGGCTTGGAATCGATTCACGACCGAACCCTCAAGTGGGTCAATCGCGGCCATGGACTGCGCGAATACATCGATGCGGTGGAACGGTCAAAAGCGCGCGGCCTTAGAATTTGCACTCACCTGATTTTTGGCTTTCCCGACGAAGACCGTGCGGATATGCTCGCCGCCGCGCCGTTGCTCAACCGGGTCGGCGTCGATGGCATCAAGCTCCATAATTTGCACGTGATTAAAGACACGACGCTAGAAAACATCTATAACGCCCACCCGTTTGAAATTTTCAGCAAAGACGAATATGTCGTCCTGGTGGCGGATTTTCTCGAATTATTGAATCCGGAAATAGTTATTCACCGTCTGACCGGCGAAACCTACCGAACCCTCACCGTGGCGCCGGCCTGGTCGGTGAACAAGATCGGCGTGCACAACGCGATCACTCAAGCGCTCGCGGAGCGAGACACTTGGCAAGGAAAGCGATTTCCCGGCAACACCAACCAGATGCGCGGGCAAACTAACTCCTATGAGTCTGAAGGAGCGAAACGGTGAACGGTCATATCGGTTTGATACATTCCATCTTACCCGCGACGGTCGACCTGCATGTGACTATCCCGGAAACCCACTCATCGGCGCGCACTCTAGGTTCGGAACGCGTCGGCTCCGGCACCATCATCGATCCCGGCGGTTACATCCTGACCGTCCACTACGTTACGGTGGGCGCATCATCGATCACGGTGACGACCACTGACGGCGAGCAATTTCCTGGCAAAATCGCCGCGCAGGACCAGGAAACCGGGATAGCCCTCATTAAAATCCCCGGCCACGATTTGCCGTTCCTGCCTCTAGCGCCGCCGAACTCTGCGAACCTTGGCGACCCGGTGGTCATGATCGCAAGTGCCGGCCAATCGGGTAGGCGCATCGCGGGGGGCTATATCAGTTCGATGGAGCCCTATGACGGCCAGTGGGAGTATATGATCGATAAGACCATTCGCGTGACAGCGTTCAATCCGGGGTTTGGTGGTGGTGCTTTGGCGAATTTTCGCGGCGAACTGGTCGGTATCGTTTCCTTGAATTTAAACGAAGTGGGGAAATTCACTCTAGCGATACCGGTCGATTACTATCGAACCTACGAGCAGGAATTGAAACAATACGGCCAGGTGCAGAGCCGCGCCCGTCGACCCTGGCTGGGGCTATACTCCAATCCATTGGCCGGACATGTTGTCGTAAGCGGCGTCGTGCCCGGCGGCCCGGCGGCAAAACACGGACTTAAGGAGGGAGACATTATTTTAAGCGTGGAAAAAAAAGAAATCCGCTCTCGCCCGGAGCTTTACCACGAGATGTGGAAAAAACGCCCCGGAGAGCGGATCTTATTCAGGATTCTCAGAGAAGAACAGTCCTTTGAGGTCGAAGTTATCGGCGGCGACCGAGCCGACCGGTACCGTTCGTAGCCCCGTTGGTTCAAGCTCAAGGTTCAACGGCTTTGCCTGTTCAACGTTCAACGTCCCCACTTCGCAAACTTGAACCTTGAACCGCGACGCTCTAGTCATCGCCGCCGACTTTTTTTATTTCGCCCTTGCCGACGACTTTGATCGCTAGCGCCGGCGTGTAAGCCTCGGGCTCATAGTTGATGAGAGCCTTATCAGTTGCCTGCAGATCTCTTAATTTAACCGAGTTGCCGCTTTTTTCGATTTTGGTTTTCTCATCGACGCCGACGACCTCCTCACGAACTTTGCCCTTGCGTTCCATCTGGAAGGTAATCGTCCGTTGGCCGACGCTGCTGATCACACCCTCTACTTCGACAGCTTTAACCTTGGTCTTTTTTGTTTCCGTTTTGGCTTCCGCCTTGGCTGGTGATTCTATTGAGGCCGGCGGCGCTGCTTTCGACGGCTCCTGCACCGAGCCGCAAGCTATCAAGCTCAGTGCTAGCAAAACCGCCCCCGAAGAAAAAGCCAAAAGCCCCACAAAGCCTTTCATAAAATGCCTCCTGGATCCCTCTTTAGATTCAACTCCCGGCGCTAAGCCGAAAATCACTCGAACAATAGCCAGCATTTAAACCATAACTGCGAACGCACTGTCAAGTTACTCAAGGTCTTCTCCGGGTAACATCAAAGTCGGATTCCCTTTACTGAACCCGGATTCCGCAATTCACTGAAGGCAAGCGAGGTGGAACCCTGGAGTAGCGAAGGCGTCCAACTGTAAAATTTCAAAGTCATTTTGCGCTTTCGCACTTCGTTGTTACGAGCTTTAACGTCCCGTCGAAGACACCGTTGCTCGATGTCTGCTCAAAGGCAGACGGCATCTCCGCCACAGGCGGATCAGCCTTCGGCTGAGACTTTGCTACGGAAGGGTTAAACCTCGCGCTTCCTGTCGAGCGCAACTGCGGAATCCGGGCTGAATTGGATCCCCAACTGGCGTTTGTCCAAAATCCCCCTTCCCTCCTTTTTCAAAGGACGAATAAAAAGTTCGCTTTGGAAAGGCACATTTACAGGAAGATCGTTTTGAACGGAATTCCACCGATAGGATGTCGGTCGAACCGATTCGTGCTGACAGCATGGATAGTGCGCTAGATGATTCTTAAGAAATCTTTGACACTGGCGATAAAATTTATAACAACATTGTCAAACGGGACAACTGAAGGGTCGTGAATAATCCATGGTGTCATCTGAATCCCTCCATAGCGAACGTCATTGGTATGTTGTTTACAGCAAGCCGCACAAAGAGAGCAGTGCGAAGTATCATATATCCGCGAAAGGACTCGAGGTTTTCTTTCCTCGCCTTGCTCTTCCCAGAAACACTAAGAGAGCAAATTCGGTCATTCCGCTATTTCCCAACTACCTGTTTGTTCGGATGAATATAGAATCCGAAGAGTACGGCTACGTTTCCTGGTCACCCGGTGTCAATCGAATCGTTGGTTTCAATGGTCGACCCACCCCTATCGATGAAGAAATACTACGCTTCCTGCAGTCCAGGTCGGATGCCGAGGGAATAATTCAGGCCGAATCGAGCCTGAAACGCGGCCAAGAGGTTCGCATAACTGGAGGACCGATGAGCGGTCTTTTGGGCATCATACGCGAGCCGCCCAACGCCAAGGGCCGTGTTAAGGTCCTGCTGACGATTCTCAACCGCGACGCTGCTGTCGATCTTCCCATCGATTTTGTCGAAACAACATGGATCGCCTCACATTCTGGGACGGGAAACTGGAAATCCTGACCCGTTCTAGGATCGGAAACAGCGCACGAAAAAAACCACTGATACGCTCTCGCAACGAAGTCTGAACGCCACCGGTATTTAGGAACTTGGGCGGGAATTTGCCCGATACCGGGATAACCGCAAAACATTTAGCCCGCACAATTTACTGAACGCCGCTTCGTATCCGGGCCGAAAACGCCGCGGGATAATACCGTCGGGCTTTTTCCTCGGATACATAACCCAGATCCATATCACGCAGCACCGCCGTCGCGTCCCTTTTTGCCGGTTGTCCATATCCCCCGCCCCCAGCCGTCAAAAACGTCACGGTCTCACCGGGCTGCACCGGCAGATGGCTGAACTTTCCCGGCAGCCTCTCTTCCTCGCCATTGCGCTCGATCAGTGTTTGGTTGGTCGCCCCTTCTTCTCCCCCGAGAAGTCCCCACGGCGGGCATTGGAGGCGATCTGTGTTTCGGCTCACGCGGAGTTCGTGCAGCGGCGTCACTTTAACTTCAACGCCGGCGCCGCCGCGGAATTTTCCCGCGCCGCCGCTGTCAGGCCGGAATCTGTGGCATAAATAAAGCAGCGGATAATACAGTTCTTGCAACTCGATAGGCGTGTTCTTGACGTCGCCCTGGCACATGGAAACCGACGCAGACGCGCCGTCTTCGAACGGCCGCCCGCCCCAACCACCGCCGATGATATTTTGGCAAACGTAGCGCCGGCCGGTTTTGGGATTGACGCCGAAAATCGCGTAGCCGCCCATGTCGCCCTTGTGCGCCGCGGGAACTTTGTCGGGCAAGGCCGGCGCAAGTGCGCGAAAGACAGTATCCAACACGGTTGGCAGGGACAGGCTCCAGCCGCCGATGGGCGCGGGCCGCTTGGCGCTGAGCAATTTCCCCGGCGGCAGTATCACCTTCAGCGCGAGAAACGATCCCTCATTGACCTCTCCATGGGGCGCGGTAAGCGCCTTGAACGCCACCCGAGCCGCGGCCATGCCGCCGGATGAACCGCAATTGATGAAACCGGCCACCTGGCCGCTCACTTCCGAGTAATCGATAGTGAGCTCGTCGCCGCGCACTTCGACCTTCACTTTGATCGGCACGGTTTTGGAAAAGTCCCTGCCGTCGTCATCCAGGAATGATGCCGCTTCGTAAGTGCCATCGGGCATCGCGCGCACGGCATCGCGCACCAGTTTATCCGTTTGCTCCCAGATCGCCTGCACGGCTTCTTGAAAGCGCGCGCCGCCGTACCTGCGGCAGAGCTGTTCTAACCTTTCCTCGCCGGTGCGGCAGCAGGCGATCTGAGCGCGGAGATCGCCCAGCGATGATTCCGGGAACCGAATGTTGTCTTCGATCAACCGCAGCACTTCGATGTTAGGTTTTCCCGCGCCGTAAATCTTGACCGAACGGACCTGCAATCCTTCCTCGTAAACATCCCGCGTCATGCTCGAACCGAATCCCGTGCTCCCCCCGCCCACATCGATCCAGTGCGCGCGCACGGCGAGGAAGCAGAGCAGCTTGTTCTCCCAGAAAAACGGCGTGTATACCGCCATATTGTTCAAATGTTGGCCGCAGATCTCCGGGTGATTGACGAGAAAGACATCGCCGGGATGAATATTGTCCTTGCCGTACACTTCGATGCCATCCTGAACGGCGACGCCCAGATCGGCTAGAAAAATCGGCAACGCGCCTTCGTTCTGCGACATCGTGCGCCCTTGATGATCGAGGATCGCGACGCAGTAGTCCTGCACCTCATAGATCATCATGTTGTAGGCGGTCTTCTTCAGCACCGCCGACATTTCATTGGCGGCGGCGCGCAGCGCACAACCGATGATTTCCACGGTAATCGCATCCACGGCCATGGTTTTACTTTCCTTGGATCGTTCAAGCAGTTCAAATCGTTCAAGACGATCAAACCGTTGAAGAACTCTGTGGCACTCTGTTAATTCTGTTCTCAAGCTTCGGTATCATCCTGAACCTTTTCGACACGCTCAAGTTCCGCAGGGTGCGCTTCGCGCAGCGTATTTGTTCGTCGGTGACAAAGCGCACCCCTACCACTTTCGTTTCTTTCTTCGTGCTCTTCGCGTCCTTCGTGGTGCCCTCGCCTCTCCCAAGAGACTGTGTCGCAATACCGTTCATAGTTCGAGAGCCTCACCACGAACGGTATTGCATGATTGCAAATTCAATTATTTACCCGTTCGTCCTGAGATTGTCGAAGGGCGAACATCTGATTGCAACACAGTCTCAAGCAGCGATGAAATAAAACAGAAACGCATGAACCAAGCCGGTTCTATCACGCATTTATTTTTCTCCCGAATCAAAAATCGCCGATCAGATAATTCTCCTTCGTCCTACTTCTTCCTCGGCTCTTCCTTGCCGACATAGCTCTGGCGATAGGTTTGCAGCGTCTTGCCGCGCAGCTCGTAAAGAAATTGGATGACGCGCTCGTTGCTCATAAATTTCTCCTGCTCGTAATGATCGTGATGGACAATTTCTTCCAGCGGCCGGCGTACGCCCTCTGACGGTTGCACGGCGGGATAGCCGATGGGAATGATAAGATAGAGCATCATCAAATCGGGCACGCCGAGCACTTTTTTGAATGGCTCCTGGACGTGAATTGTCACCCACTGCGTCGCCAATCCGAGAGATACCGCGGCGAGATGCATGAAGGTGCAAGTGTTCGCCAAGCCATCGGTGAGATGCGATTGATCGCGGCCAAACGTATGCGCGCCCTGCACCGTGCCCCACTGGCGGCGGCCGTCGCCGACCACGACGATCAGCGCTGGCGCTTCCGACCAGCCGGCGCCGCGCCGCTGTCGCTCGACCGCCGCATCGGCGGTCATTTGATACGCCGGATGGCGCAACTCGAAGACGCGTTGCTGCTCCATCCAGTAAATGAAGTCGGTGTTATCCTCAGAGTAACAGCGGAACAGATCCTTTTTCACCTTCGGATCTTTGACGACGATGTATTCCCAAGGTTGCGAGTTGGCGCCCGACATCGCCCAGCGGCCCGCTTCGAGAATCTTATCGATGTAACCATCCGGAATCGGATCAGGTTTGAGCTTGCGCACGCTCGACCGGCGCCGAATGATATCATAGAGCAAATCGTAATCGGGAGTGGTGTCTGCGGCCATATGGGGTCCTCCGAAATCTAAATACAAATTGTTGGAAGCTCAATTCTTATAGCTCACGACAGCGACGTGCTTCAATCTCGGCGTCTTGCACCATTCTTACTTTCTCCCCCTCGACGGGCGAGAATCGAAGAGGGGGAAATGCAAATATCCACAACTCGTCACCCCTATCCTGCCTTCCCCGGTCGAGAGACTGTGCCGCAATCCGCGAAAGTGTGCTGATGTCATGCTGAGCGGCAGACTGTGTGAAAGCTCATTAGGAACCCTTCGACGAAGTTCAGGGCGAACGGCTAAATGCTTGATTTGTAATCTCCGACGTCCGTTCGTGATGAGCGAGCCTGCCCTGAGCGACGGCGAAGGTAACCATGAACGGACTTTTCACACAGTCTGGCGGAGCGAAGCATCTCGCATTTTCAAGCTGTTACGAAGACCAGATTCTTCGGCTGCGCCTCAGAATGACGTTGCGACACAGCCTCTCGAGGGGGAAGGAAGCCGAACTTCCTACTCCGAAATCATACTGCCATTGTTAACGCCTCTATCAAGGGCTCCAATGAGCTCCGAATAGACAACGACGCAACTTCATCGATTAACGACTTTGCTTTGGCATCACCAAGTACTGGCACCACCAGCGCAAGAAACTTTTCTTCAATATCTCGGACCCTCATCGGATTTTCTCTCTCCCCTTTGGGGACGATGACTTCTTCCGTATAAACCCGGCCGCCAGTCAGTTTCACCGTCACTCGTCCAGGCCAGTACTTTGGAAAGTGCCGGTCAAGCTCGGCGCTCCTGCTGACAGCGACTTTGGCCATCAACTGCCGCACTTGATCGTTGTGCAAATACTCGCTCCCGAATGACGCCAGATCAATTTTTCCTCTGAGCGCCGTGACCGCCATGACGTACTGCCCGCTGCCGACGCTCGCCGCGTGGCTCGCCGGCATTGCGGGACGATTGACCATAGTGGCGTTTTGCGTCGGTACCGAAAGCTCAATCGCCTCAATCGCCCGAGGAGTCACTGAATACCGTTCCATGATCGCCAGTAACGCCTGGACTCCGGCATGAAGCTGGCGCGCGCAGGGATAGGGTTTGAAAGCAACCTCGGGCAAGTGGCAGTGATCCATGTCGCGCAAATAGCTCCAATTCGGCTCCTCACGAATCGTCAAGCAAAAACCACGCGGGTCTTCGAAGGCACGCCGCGGTCCAATGAGTCCCACGTCGGCGGCGAGCAGGGCGGCAATCCCGCTCTGCGCCGCTCGACCGAAGGCCAAGTGGCGCGCCGTAGCGCCTTCGTTGCCGCCGGTCAGCATGCCGCCGGCGTGCAAGCACGCAATGCCTAGCGCGTTGACGGTCTTCTCAACCGGCCAGTCAAAAAATCTCGCGCCCGCCGCCGCGACCCCAACGCCGCCGCACACCGTGCTTGGCCACCAGCCGCGCTCGAATAATTTTGGCGCATCGATCGCCAGCCCCACGCGAACGGTGGTCTCATAACCGGCGATCATGGCCTCCAGCAGCCGCCGGCCCGTTCCGCCGTATTTTTCGGCCATCGCAATCAGCGCCGGCACCACAATGCCGCCGACGCAAGTCCCCGCGCCGCCATGGATGTCGTCCATCTCACCGCAATGAGCCGCGGCGGACATTGCCTGCACGGCGTCGCAGTAAGATGCGCGGCGAACGGTTCCGAACAAAGTGGATTCAGCATTCGCGCCGCTCGCCGCAACGGCGAGCTCATACGCCAGCTTTCCGGGTTCCAAACGCGAGCCGGCCAGCAAGCAACCCAACGAGTCAAGAATGTGTAGCTTGGCCGCCGCAATGACTGTATCGGGAAATCGCTCCAATCGAAGCGCAGCATGATGGCGCGCTAAAATCTCGCTGAAGGTCTCTTCGGGCATGATTCTCAGCTGCTAGTATCGAGTTGAAATTTTGAGTTGACCCGAGACTCTGGACCCCTGGACTCTAGGCCTCAGCAGCGCCCACCTCGATGACCAGATGCCCATACTCATTCACCTGCATTTTATCGGCGGGATAAAGCAGGATCGTCGCGCCGATATCTTCGATAACCGCCGGACCATCCAAATGGTCCCCGTTTTTAAAGCCGCTGCGCAGAAAGATCGGCGTTTCAACCGGCTTTAGGTCGAAAATTACCGCCCGTTGACCGCGTTGCCCGCGGTCGTTCTCTCGGGATGACGAAATTAAGGGCAAACGGCTATTACTCTTGCCAAGCGCAGAGAGACGCAGGTTGACCATCATCACCGGCTCCTTGGGCGCTGAGTGGCCGTAGTGCGCCTGATGCAGCTCATCGAAGCGGGTGCGAATCGCGCTGAAGTCGGTGAGCCGGCGCAAGTCTTCGGTTATCGGCACGGGCAACGTGTATTCTTGGCCGCGGTAACGCATGTCAAGAAACCGCCTGAGCGATATTTGTTCAGGCTTGCTGCCCTCTTCCGTTAACGTGTCCTTCGCCGATTCCTCCAAAACCGCGAAGGCATCAGCGATTTCCGCCCCACAGGTTTCCGCTAGCTCGCGTACGAAAGTCCGCACATAGTCATGCTTAAGATCGGCGAGCAACATGCCGAACGCGGAGAAATGCGCCGGCATCGGAGGAATTATGACGCGCGGAACGGAGAGTTCTCGAGCGATGGCCATGGCGTGCAACGCGCCGCCGCCGCCGCTGGGCACCAATGCGCAATCGCGCGGGTCGTAGCCTTTTTCGACCGAAACGGCGCGCACGGAGAGCGACATATTGAAGTTGGCGATAGTCAAAATGCCCAGCGCCGCCTCTTCGAGCGACATACCGAGAGGTCCGGCAATGGCGTTCGTAACGGCCGCCGCCGCCTGGTCGCGCTCCAGGCGGATGCCGCTGCCGAGAAAATATTCGGGATCGATGCGCCCGACGATCAAGTTCGCGTCGGTAACCGTGGGATCTATGCCGCCTTTGCCGTAGCAAGCCGGGCCCGGCGCGGCACCGGCGCTCTGCGGCCCGACTTTCAAACCTCCCGCGGCATCGATCCAGGCGATGCTGCCGCCGCCGTTGCCGACTTCGACGATATCAACGACCGGCAGCATCATTGGATAGCCGGTCACGTAACCGCCGACGTAATAGCTGCTGGTGACCTCCGGATGAAAATCCTTGATGAGACTGGATTTTGCCGTCGTCCCGCCCATGTCGAAGGAAATAATATGGCGGCAATCGAGCGATTCGCCCAGACACGCCGCCGCGATCACCCCCGCCACGGGTCCGGACTCCATCATTGTCACTGGCATTTTTTTTGCCGTCTCCGCCGCCATCACACCGCCGTTGGATTGCATCACGCGAAACGTGCCGCGAAAGCCTCCGCCGCCGAGCATTCTTTCCAACGACACCAGATAACGGCTAACCAAGGGGCCGACGTAGGCGTTCAGCACCGTCGTCGACGTGCGCTCGTATTCGCGGAACTCCCGGAGAATTTCGTGCGAAAGGGAAACATACGCTTGAGGAAATTGCTCGCGCAGCAGCTCGCCCAGGCGTTTTTCGTGCACCGGGTTGGCGTAGGAGTGCAGCAAACAGACGGCGAGACTTTCCACCGCCGCGGCTTTGAGCGCCGCGATGGTCGAAGCCGTGGATTGTTCGTCGAGCGGCGTGAGCACCTCGCCCGTGGCGTAAAGCCGCTCATCAACTTCCAAACGCAGGTTGCGCGGCACCAGCGGCACGGGCCGCTTGAAAAAAAGGTTATAACCTTCGGGACGATTGCCCCGGCCGATCTCATATACGTCACGAAAGCCCTTGGTCGTGATCAAGCCTGTCTTGGCTCCTTTGCGCTCCAGCACGGCGTTGATCGCCACCGTCGAGCCATGGACGAAAAAGCTAGCTTCGGCGACATCGATTTTTACGTGGCTCAGGCAATCGTCGATGCCGCGCGCCAGATCGTCCGGCGTCGTCAACGATTTGCTGCGATACACCTGGTCGTGATCATCGACGGCGACTAGGTCAGTAAACGTTCCGCCTATATCGACTGCGATTCTCATGAAGTTTTTTTGGCTTTGAACGTCAACAGATCATTCACCGCATGAACCGGATAATGTTCCCTTCGCCCGCTTGCGGGAGAAGGGCGAGGGTGAGGGCCTTAATACGTCGACGAAATCACCCTCAGTCCTCTCCCCAAGGGAGAGGATGTAAAACGTTGCTCCATTTCGCGGGCTAAGCCTACAGCAAAGATTTTGCCCCACCCGCCGTCACCTGGAAACTGTCGCCGAACAAAACGATCTTCCCTTCGCTCTCGATGATCGCGCGCAGCGCCAGTGTCATATCCTCATTGAGCGTGGTCGCACCCACGGACGAAGCGCCTACTTCGTGCGCGTCACCCTCGCTTAAGAACGGCGCTTCCCATTGATTGAGGCCGATGCCGTTGGCGAGACCGTACAACGAAGCCGTCGCGCAGAACTCACCGAGCGCTTTACGGGCGGTCTCATCGATCGCCGTCACCGCGCCATTAGGTTTCAATTGTTGTGCCATCGCCGCGACGATCTCCTGCGCCTTGCCGTAGGCACTCTGCGCCTTCTTGTCATGCGCGAGAAAATATGTCCGCCCGGCTTCGACCCAATAGCGTTCATGCTGTACTGCGAAATAAACCGCCCAATGGGCGCCAACGCTCGCTGCTTGCTTGAAGCTCGGCGGATTGAGCCGTTTTTCGCCGGCGAGGATGCGAATATCCTCGGCGCCTTTGTCGCGCGCCAAGCGATCGATATCAGCGACGATCTCGTATTCTTTCCGGCCCGGCTTGATGACAGCCGCGGCGTCATGGCAAATGTCTCTGAGCAACCGCCCCGCTTCGCCCATGGCGGCAAGCTCGCGCGCGCTTTTGCGCAATCGGAGCGGCTGAAATAGCGAATGGAGATTCTGCCAAGTGGCCTGCGGCAGCGCGCTTTTCATTTCTTCCAATTGCGGCAGTGGAAACCCTTGGCCGGAATCCACCAGACCTAAGCGCGCCTTGTCGAGTCCTTTTTCCTTCAGTAGTCTCGCGCCGTCGCCGCCAATCTGGTTTGACGCGCGCACGTCATCCACCCAGGTGAGCGTCTTGGCAAAGGGAACGTCACGGCTACCGATATTGAGCAGCAGTGAAATCGCGCCGTCACGCGGCAGCACGGCGATGCCGCCGCGAACTTTCGGGAAATAGTTCGTCAGGTAACAAAGGTCGGCAAAAGAATAGTTGTCACCGTAAATCACTAGCGCGTCCAGGTCGAACCGCGCCATCTCCCGGCGCACGGCCTCGAGCCGCGGCTGAAACTCCGCTTGCGGTACGAGCTGAGGATCCCAAGTGGAACAACCACGTTTCAATACCGAATGTCTTCCGAAGATCATTTTGTCCTCATCCGCTGTGATCTATAAAAATCAATCTGGTTAGCTCCCGGCTCATTTCAATCAAAAATCTCCCCTACCCCTCTTTTCCAAATTTTTCCAAAGAGGGTAAAAAGCGTGCGAACGAAAATTCCCCCTTTGCAAAGGCGGTCCGTACAAAGGGGGATAAAGGGGGATTTGAGTGCGTCCGGCACCTTGAACCATTGAACTTGCACGCTTGAACGAAATTTATTCCTTAATATAAAGATCCCAAGACGATTTCATCAGCGACTCCGCCTGGGTTTTGCCCATCGCCACCGTATCGCCCAGCGTCAAATAGCCGGTCTCCGGCAAATATTGATTAGGATGAATGATGAAAGTCATTCCTTCTTCCAATTTAGTTTGGTTATCGTCTTCCAAGCTTCCCGGCGCGAAGGAGCCGCAGCCAAGGCCATGACCGCGCACGCGCATGAACGGCGGCCGACAATATTGTTCGTAGCCATACTCAATAAAAGTTCCATTAATCGCCTTGGCAACTGCGCCGGCCGCCGCGCCGGTCTGCGCCGCCGCCATGCCCAGCCCCATCGCCTTGTGTAGGATCCCGTACTTCTCGCGCACCACCGGCGGCGGCTCGCCCAATACGACGGTGCGGCAAATCTGCACGAACAGACCGCCGATGCACGGCGTGATTTCGCCGATGATGATGTCGCCGGGTTCCACCACCCTCTCCGTCGGCGGATGAAGCGCCTGGTTGTGGCTGTTGGCCACCACCATGCCGAAATTATCTTCAGCGCCGAGGGAGCGCATCTTATATTCAACGATGGCGGCAAGCTCGTATTCTTTCAAGCCAGGGCGCGCGTCTTCGTGCAGCGCGGTTACACCGGCATCGGCAATGGCGGCAGCGCGCCGCAAGCGCTCCAGCTCGAACGGACTTTTGCAACGTGCCATGTTCTCGATGATGTCCTTGGCGTTGGCTGGAGTTTGCTTGAGCGACCGAACGATCTCATCGTGGATACCGACGTGCATCGCTTCGCGGCCGATCAGCCCCACCTTACCCGGCATCTTCGCCAAGCGCGCGTGAAATTCATGGAACGGCCGGATATCGCCAACCCGCGATTCGTCCTGGGCCCGCGGGATATCCCACGCCGGCGTCAGATAAAGCACCGGATCATCTTCGAGCGGCACCACGAGCATGGTTTCCGGGCCGACGCTGATGAAGTCGGTGAGATAGGCGACATAGTTCATGCGCAGGAAGTTATGCCGGCCCGAGTCGTACAGAAGGAGAGTTTCGAGCCCTTTCTCGCGCATGACCCGGCGAATCTTCGATATTCTATTTTCAAGCTCTTCTTGGATAGTCATGAGTTCACTCCCTTCATGAACCTGCAGGCTCAGGGCGAACGGATAGGCTATTGATCACGTTAAGAATTTTCCGTTCATGAGGCTGTCGTGAGCAAAGTCGAACGGTTGAAACATGGCAAGGGATTTTTTCGCAGAATTTCAATCCGGCACCGGAGCATAACCGCACCGCCGATCCCGCTCGATCAACTCTCGCGGCCGCTCCGCCAACGGACCGTACCCTCCGCCGCCAGCCGTATAAAACGTTACGCTGCTACCCGCCTTCAAGGGATAGCCGGGCTTCTTGGTCAGCCACACCCCTTTTTCGTCACTGGATTGTTGAACCAACGCTTTCGCCGTGCTCCCTTGTGCTCCGCCAAATAGTCCCCACGGCGGCGTGCGCTGCCGTTCGACATTAATATTAGTGTAGGCATCGCACAAGACACGCACCGACACTTCGATGCCCAAGCCGCCGCGGAATTTACCGGCGCCGCCGCTACCTTCGCGCAACTGCTGGCGTTCAATCAGCACCGGATAGTAAATCTCCTGCAGCTCCGCCGGCGCGTTTTGCACATCGCCCTGGCACATCGACACCGCACCGTTCTCACCGTCTTCATGCGGCCTCCCACCCCAGCCCCCACCCATGATGGTTTGACACAAGAATCTTCTGCCCGTTTTCGGGTTCACGCCGAAGAAGGCATAGCCGCCCATATCTCCCTTGTGGCCGGCGGCGATTTTCTCTGGTATCGCCGGCGCCAACGCCTTGAAAATCAGATCGATCACCGTCGGCAACGTTCGGCTCCAGTTCCCTACCGGAGCGGGCGGCGTCGCGCTCAAAATCTTACCCGCTGGAATCACGACCTTGAGCGGGCGAAAGCAGCCTTCGTCGATGGGCGAGAAAGGGCTAACCAGCGACTTGAACGCCACCCGGGCGGCGGCTACCGCACCCGATTCACCCGAATTGATGGACCCGGGAACCTGTTCACTGAGCTCCGAAAAATCGATAACCATCTCGCCGCTAGCGACTTCGACTTTCACTTTCAACGGCACCGCTTTGTCGAAATCGACGCCGTCGCTGTCGAACAACGCCTCCGCTTCGTATTTGCCCGGCTTGATGCGCGCCACTTGTTGCCGCGCCAAAGTTTCCGACTGATTCCAGATCGTTTTCACACACGCCAGGAAGACATCGACTCCATAGCGCCGCACCAGCTCGCCGAGGCACCGCTCGCCTACCCGACACGCCGCGATCTGCGCGCGCAGATCGCCGAGGCACGACTCGGCGAAGCGCACGTTGTCGGCGATAATCTGAAAAATGTCCTGGTTGGGCTGGTCGCCCCGGTAGAGCTTCAGGGAACGAAACTGCAACCCTTCTTCATAGACCTCGCGCGTCCCGCTAAAGCCAAAGCCGACCCGCGTGCCGCCGATATCGATCCAGTGCGCGCGGACCGCGAGAAACGCCACCAGCTCACCTCTGTGAAAAAACGGCGTGTAAACGACTACGTTGTTCAAATGCTGGCCGCACACGTACGGATGGTTCATGATCATCACGTCGCCGGGATGGAAGCCGTTCTTACCGTGCATCCTGACGCCGTCAACAATGGCCGGACCGAGATCGGCAAGAAAAATCGGCAGCGCGCCGAAGTTTTGCGACAGGATGTTACCTTCGGGATCGACGATGCCGACACAATAGTCGCGCACCTCGTAGATCATCATGTTGTAAGAGGTTTTACGCAGCACCGTGGCCATCTCGTTGGCGATACAAGCGAGACCTGCGCCCACGACTTCGACAGTGATGGGATTGGTTGAGACTAGTCCCATATGGCTGCTGCCCTGATTGGCTTGATGTCCTTGCCGAGTGTTGATTCTTGAAAACAAATCCCCCTCGATCCCCCTTTCTCAAAGGGAGAAGTTGCCGAAAGAAACAATTCACCCCTCTTTTGCAAAGAGGGGCCAGGGGAGATTTTAGATAAGAGCTGCGCCATCTATTTCTTTTCGTCCGCGGTTACTGCGCGGGACGCGGAATGCACCGGCACAGTTGCCTCGCGCAGCGAGTAGAGATATTTGATGACATCTTCGTTGGACATGTACTTGCTCATGTCGTAGCGCTCCCGATGAACCATGTCACTTATTGGGCGGCGCACCCCCTCGGCACGCGCCGACACATCCGGGTAGCCGATGGGAATAATCAGGTAAAGCTTCAACAAATCGGGCACGCCGAGAATGCGCTTATGCGGCTCCTCGATATGGATAGAAACCCACTCCGATGTGAGGCCGAGCGCGGCCACAGCCAGGTGAATCAGCAAACAGGCATTGGCCAAGCTATCGGTCAAGTGCGATTGGTCGCGCCCGAAAGTATGCGCGCCCATCACAGTGCCCCACTGGCGCCGGCCGTCGCCCAAAACGACGATTACCGCCGGCGCCAGGTGCCAATTGGCCTTTGCTTTGTTGAAGCGCAGCGATTCATGAGGATCGTTCTTTACCTGGTAAGAAGGATGGCGCAAGTTGTACTCCCGCTGCTGCTCCATCCAGAAGATCAAGTCGGTGTTGTACTCGGAGTAGGCATCGCGTAATTGCTTTTTAATATCGGCATCAGTGACGACGACGAATTCCCAAGGCTGGGAGTTGGCCCCGGACATGGCCCAACGCGCGATTTCTAGAATTTTGTCGATGGTATCGTCCGGAATCGGGTCGGGTTTGAACTTGCGTACGCTGTGGCGCGACTTCACAAGTTTCAAGAGCATGTCGTAGGTTTGACTACCACTGGTTTTCAACGTCGCCTCCCGCTTTATTCGCTTCGGTCCGGTTCAAGTCGTTCAAGCCGTTGAAATAGTTCAAGTCGTCGAACAACCCGAAAATCGTTTTGAACGACTTGAACGGTTTGAACTATTTGAACGCTGTTGAATGTTTCTGCTCTCAACCACCACCCAACTCATCCAAGCTGTCGCCGGTCACACGAAACACCGTCCACTCGCTCATCGGTAGCGCGCCGAGTTTTTTATAAAAGCGGATGGCCGGCTCATTCCAATCGAGCACCGACCATTCGAGCCGCCCGCAGCGCCGCTCCTTGGCGAGGCGCGCGACGTAAAGTAGCAGGGCGCGGCCGTAGCCGCGCCGGCGAAAATTTTCCTCGACGAACAAGTCTTCGATATAGATTCCGGGACGTCCCAGAAATGTCGAGTAATTGTGAAAGAACAAAACAAAACCCACCGGCTTGTCCTCGAGATAGCCGATGGCCACCTCCGCCGTCGGCCTGGCGCCGAACAGGGTTTCTCTTACCAGCGCATCGGTTGCGACTACTTCATGGGACAGCTTTTCGTACGCCGCGAGTTTCTTAATGAATGATAGAATCACCGGCACTTCGGCCGCGGACGCCGCGCGGATTTGAAACCCCGGAATATTTGGCTGCGTTGACATCGTTCCGCCTATCCTTTCCGGTCTTTAAGGGCGCGCCAGACGCGCTCTGGCGTCAGCGGCAAGTCTCTGATGCGCACGCCGGTGGCGCGATCGATGGCATTGCAAACCGCGGGCGCGACGGAAAGAATTCCGCCTTCGGCCATGCCGCGTACGCCGAAGGGGCCGGGGCCATCCCCGTTTTCGACCAGCAGCGTGTGAAACTCTTCCGGCACTTCCGCGAAGGTCGGGATCCGATAGTCGACCAGATTGGGATTGAGCAGTTGGCCGTTGTCGTAAACCAACTGCTCGAAAAAGGTATGGCCGATGCCCTGCATCGCCGCGCCTTCCTCCTGAGCGCTGCAATGCTCGGGATGGATCGCCTTGCCGACATCGGCGACGGAGATGAATCTTTTCAATTTCACCTCCCCCGTCTCATGGTCGATATCGACTTCGGCGGCGCCCATGCCCACTTCCCAGAAGACGGGCAATTTGCTGTCCGTGATCTCGGGCCCCGCCTCGCCGCGTCCGATCATTTCGCCGCCAGAGCCTTTACCGAAGCGTCGCTCGAAAGCTTCCTTGAAGGACAACCGCGATTCGCCGCAGATCAGTGCGCCGTCGGCGACCTCGATCTGGCCGGGCTTGACGCCCATCGTCTGAGCGCCGATTTTAATGAATTGCTGCTTTAAATCGCGCGCAGCTTTCTGCACCGCTGTGCCCATCAAAGTCGTCGAGCGGCTCGATCCCGTCGAGCTATCGTAAGGCGTGACCTTCGTGTCGGCGCCGGCCACGCGGAACTGTTCCATCGGCAAGGTCAGCTCCTCGGCGGCGATTTGCGTGAGCGTCGTGCGCACTCCCTGGCCCATTTCCGTGCTGCCCGCGGCTATATTGGCGATGCCGTCCGACTGCATGCGAATCATCGCAACCGATACCGGCGTCGCGCCTGCATTGGTGATCGCGCAACCCATGCCCACCGCCGCGTGCCTTTGTTTGATTGATGATTTCCAATGACTGGCGCGCACCAAGGTCTTTAGACTCGCTGCCAGGTTGGCATCGATGCCTTTCAAGCCCGGCCGCAGCTCCTGCCCCTTCTTGAGCAAATTTTTCGCGCGTAACTCAGCAGGATCCATTCCCAGCTTTGCCGCCAGGATCTCGATCTGGGACTCCCCCGCATAAATCACCTGCGGCGCGCCGATGGCGCGATAGGAACCCGCCGAACCGGTATTCGTATAGACCTGATAAGCATGGGTACGGATATTGGGAATCCAGTAGGGACCCAGCACCCGCGTCGCCGCGCGCCCGGTCACCTGCGGTCCGTTGTCGTCGTAACCGCCGGTATCAAGATAGATTTCCGCTTCCCGCGCCATAATCGTGCCGTCGTTCTTGACTCCGGTCTTTATGCGCACGCGGGCCCCGTGGCGCCGGACTGTGACCATCGACTCGCCGACCGAATTGCAAATGCGCACGGGACGCTTGGCCTTGCGCGCCAGCGCGACCACCAGCGGCTCAAACTTGGTGTACGACTTGCTGCCGTAGCCGCCGCCAAGGTAATTGATGATCATACGCACCTTCGCCGCCGGAACTTTGAAGATTCTGGAAATATCGCCGCGCACCTGGAAGGGATGCTGCGCCGACGACCATACCGTGATCTCATCGTTGACCTCATAATGCGCGATAGCCGTATGAGGCTCCATGGCATAATGATAGACCATCGGGAAGGTGAACGTATCTTCGGCAATCACGTCGGATTCGGCGAAGCCGTCGTCGACGTTGCCGCGATTCACCGTTTCGTGCGCGCCAATGTTGCCGCTTTTATCTCCATGAACCAGCGGCGCGCCGAGCTTAATGGCGGCATCGATACCGATAGCGGCCGGTAATTCTTCGTAGTCTACGTGAATCAACGACAGCGCTTCATCCGCAGTCGCTAGGTCTTCCGCCGCCACCGCCGCCACCGGTTCGCCGACGTAGCGAACCTTCTTCATGGCTATCACCGGGCGCCCGTTGTAGATCGGGTTCAGATCGGTGATATCCGCTTCGGTCAAGACCGCGGCAACGCCGGGCAGCGCTTCGGCTTGAGCCGTATCGATGGAACGAATTCGCGCGTGCGCATAGGCGCTGCGCAGGATTTTGCCGCAGAGCATGCCGGGGATGACGATGTCGCCGACGAACTTGGCCTTGCCGGTAACTTTCTCGACGCCGTCAACCCGCGGCACGCTCCGACCGACATATTTTAGCTCTCGTTTTGACATTATATCTCCGCATTGCAGGATTCCTTTCGATACCTAACAAAGCCCTCCTGGGAGTGCAACAAAGCTGGCGCTCTCGCGTAAGACGGCGAAATTCATTTCTGCGCGATTCTTTCAAGATTCCCTCTCCCTGACCCCAATTCTCTCCCAGAAGACTGTGTCGAAATCTCACTCTGAGCCGCAGGCGAAGAATCTCGTCTTCGTAACACCTTGAAAAATGTGAGATGCCTCGCTTCGGTTCAGCATGACACCAGCGCACTTTGACGATTGCGGACACAGCCTCCAGAGGAAGAGGAGGCCCAGGCGGCGAGCGAAATCACGTGATGGCACGCCTGCTGTGCGCCCTGCACGATTGAGATTTTGCTCCTACTCCCGCTATATTATTGGCCATGCGCTTCGAGTCCCGCCTCATTCGCGGCACGCTCATACGACGTTACAAGCGATTTCTCGTCGACGTGCGTTTGGCCAACGGAGAGATCGTTATCGCCCACTGCACGAATACGGGCAGTATGATGGGCTGCAAGGAATCCGGCAGCTCGGTTTACCTATCGCGCAGCGCTAACCCGAACCGAAAGCTCGCCTATACTTGGGAGCTCATTCGGGTGAACAAAATCTGGGTAGGCATCAATACGTTGAATCCCAACCGCCTAGTCGCCCAGGCCATCGA
Source organism: Binatia bacterium (assembly GCA_036555515.1). Taxonomy (GTDB): domain Bacteria; phylum Desulfobacterota; class Binatia; order UBA9968; family UBA9968; genus DATACQ01. The sequence continues at coordinate 6,112 of DATBLC010000300.1, read as the reverse complement.
AGCGGGGATCATTCAAGAGTTGCGCGGGTTCGACACCATTCGCCGGGAAGTGATCACGTGTCCAGGCACGCGGCTCGACCTCTGTCTAGAGGGTAGCAATGGCTCCTGCTTCGTCGAAGTGAAGAATGTCTCGCTGGCCATCGACGGCGCAGCCGCATTTCCCGACGCCGTGAGCGAGCGCGGCACCAAGCATTTGAAGGAACTCATGCGCCTCAAGCGCAAAGGCCACCGCGCCGCCGTCGTGTTCGTTATCCAACGCGGCGATTGCGACTACTTTCGCCCTGCCGACGAGATCGATGCCGAATACGGTCGCTGGCTGCGTAGAGCGATCAAGGCTGGCGTCGAAGCGCTGCCCTACCGAGCCAAAGTCACGTCGAGGGAAATAATACTCTCGGAACGAATGCTGACCAAGTTCTGAATGATGCCCGTCGGGAAATATGCTACGGGCGCCAGCCGCTCGCCTCCAGTCGCGCGCCGACTCTTTTCACGGCCGTAAAATCATACCTGCTACGTTCAATGACGCAGTTGCGCTTCAACAGGCGTTGTTCCGGTCAAAGCAATTCAGTATGTTGAGCGCGGTGCTTTGCTCGAAAGGAAATCGGCGCAAGTTCTCTACAAATGAGGAGGAGCGACAATGAAATTAGACGGGCAGGTGGCGATTATCGTCGGCGCTGCGCGCGGTATCGGCGCGGCGATCGCGGATACTTTTTCTCAGGAAGGCGCGAGTCTGGTCCTGGTAGACTTGGAAAAGATGAAGCGTGCGCTCGATCAAGTCGCTCGCGCGATTAACCAGAAAGGCGGCAAAGCCGTCTCGCTCATCGCCGACTGCACGGACGATAAGCAAGTCAACGCGATGGTCGACGAAACTGTGCGGCGCTTTGGAAAAATTGATGTTTTCGTCAACAGCGCCGGATTTCGCGGACCGCTGGTGCCGGTGCAAGACATCACGGAAAAAGAGTGGGATGATGTGCACAATGTCAATCTCAAGTTAGCGTTTCTCTGCTGCCGCGCCATCTTGAAAGTCATGATAAAACAGCAAAGCGGCAGCATCGTCAGCATCTCCGGCACCGCGGGCAAAGAAGGCATGGCGCTGCGCGGTTCGTTGTGCGCGGCAAAGTGGGGGCTTTTGGGATTGACTCAGACGATTGCCAAAGAAGCCGGGCCTTACGGCGTAAGAGCCAACGTTATCTGCCCGGGCGGGATGGACGAACCGGACTTGCGAGAAATGTACGCCGAAAGAGCCAAAGGGTTGGGAATGGAGTTTTCGCAGCTGGAAAAGCAGGTGCTCGAACTCACGCCTTTGCGCAAATACGCCAAGCACGACGAAGTGGCCAGGGCTGCTCTGTTTCTCGCCTCCAGCGACTCCTCCCACACCACCGGTGAATCGCTCAACGTGTCCGGCGGGCGCCTCATGAGTTAATACTGGCGGCTTAGTTAGATAGGCAATGATAGAACAGGCAATAATTACTGACTATGTTTTCAGGCTATTCAATAAGGTCTCAGATGCGAGGCGCGCGAGAATTGACAAGCGGAGGCGGACGTATGCGGTACGTCAGACTGTGTGAAAAGTCCGTTCATGGTTCGACCGGGCTCACCACGAACGGATGTGAGACATTACAAATCAAGCATTTAGCCGTTCGCAGCTTCGTCGAAGGGCTCCTAAAGAGTTTTTACACAGTTTGACGTTGGAGCGAGGCAGTCAAGCGCAACGAAGCAGGTGAGGCCTTATTGAACGGCCTGCTATTCCCATAAGCCGTCTGGCAAAGGCAAGCCGGAAAGATCTTCGGCGCTGAGCCGCCCGTCCGGTTCGATGGCGAAACGCTCCAGCACTGCGATCAGTTGCCGCGTATGCTGTGCCGAGTGCCACGTCGACCGCTCCAATAACTGGTGCATGGGCGGCGTACCATAAAATGTCCTTATCGCTTGAGTGCAGGACTTGTCTTCGAGCTGTATCCACCACGCCTCCAGCCGCTTGACGATACTGTCGCCGTAAGCAGCGATTTCCTCGCCGGTGACGCAGGCGCCTTCCTTGGGCGGGATGTTGGCGTTATTCACCCAGTATTCGACGTCGTCAATCGCCGTTTCAAGGAACGCTTCCGCGATGCGAAAAATATGGTGGCCCATGAGCCGTATCGAGCGGTCGCGGTTGTCGATCACGCGCTCTTGCAAACGTTCCGCCGTAAATTGCCGGATATAACGCTCGGCGGCGCGCAATACGTTTACCCATTTCGTTAACAGCACCGGCGGCGGCAACGGCGTGTGCCCGCTACCTTGCAAGCCGACGAATTCCGCCACGTCATCGAGATTCTGGCAAAAGATAAACTGCTCACCCTTGGCGAGCACGGGGACCGTGCGCACGCCGAGTTTCAATAACTGCTCTTGCGCTCCGGCGTCGTTCAATACGTCGGCGGGGATGAAATCAATGCCTTTTTTCGAAAGAAACTCCTTCGTTCTCAGGCAACTGCTTCAACCCGGCTGGGTGAACAATACGAATGCGGCCATTATTTATCCTAGCACTTTTCTAGCTACACGAGATATCCCCGCGCGCGCCAAAACTTTTCGGCGGCGGGATGAAGCTGGATCACCAGCGGACCGTCCGGTGTATCCCGGCACATCCACTCCAGGGGCAACGGCCCCGGTTCCTGCCAGCCGATTCTTTCCTTTCGCGCTTCGAGCGCGGCGCAGATCGCCGTCACCGCCGCATCGGGCACGCTGGCGTGGGTGTAAACCGCGAAGCCGCTGAAATCCAAGGTGGGCACATCGCCGGCCAGCTTGGGATAACGCGCCTTGGGCATCACCCCTCGGCGCAGACCAAGCGCTTCCAGTTTGGCCAACATCGGCTCATCGAGCGGCAGCACGCACATTCCCGCGTCCAGCGCGGCATTAACCCAGCCACGCACGGCCTCGTCGATAATCATATCGACCTCGCCGCGCTGCATAGCGCCGAAGCGGTTGCTTTTCATTGGTAGACCATCGTCGTAACGCACCTGCCCACCCCAGGAAACGATATCGTCGAGAGAGAAGCCGACCGTCTTTAACACCTCGTGAACCACCGGATGAAGCGCATGATCTTTCTGCCCGCGCATCGACACCCGCAAGGGATAGCGACGCTCGCGGATCTCATGCAAGGATTTTAATCCGGTGCGCTCTGTGACGGCGAACGCCAACTGATCCGGCGAAGGGATGATGGTGATCGCGCGCAGCGGAATCGGCGTCTTGAACGGCCCCGTGCCCCGTTCGGCAAGGGCCAGATACATGGCTGGATTGCTGATCGCCAACTGCAATTCGCCGCGGGCGACCAGCTCGATCGCCGCTGGGCCATCGCTTGCCATCATGTTAATCGCCCAATGATCCGCACCTTGTACCCGCAAGCTCACCCGCGCTTGGCGATTGGGCCAATCGGATTGATCGACCATTTCCGATGCAACTTCGAGCACCAGTCGTGAGCGAATCGTGTCTCTTCCCACCGAGGAGCTGTCCTTTTTTGCGGTGTTTTTATCATTCATAAACAATCTTTGACGATGTCTCCGTTACGACCCAGTTTAATTAAACGTGACAATGCCTCTGCCCAAAATCCGCCCATGCTCTAGATCGTCGACGGCTGCGTTGATCTGATCCAGCGTGTACCGGTTTGTCACGAGCTCGTTCAATTTCAACTTGCCGTCGCGGTACCAGCGCAGGAAGAGCGGAAAGTCTCGGTCGGGCCGGCAGTCGCCACCGCTGGTGCGCGTGAAAGAGCGGCTGCCGACGAACAGGCTCGTATCTAGAATGGCCTTCGCTCCGGGCGGGGTCAGCCCGATCAACAACGCGGTTCCGCCTCGGTTCAGGCCGGAGTACCCCGCCCTAACGGCGCGCAAGATCTGTTCCTGGGTTTGCGCCAAACCGACGGCATCGATCGCAAAGTCAGCGCCGCCGCCGGTCAGTTCTTGAATCGATCTGACCGCGTCCGCTTCCCGTGAATTTACCGCGTAGGTAGCGCCGAAGCGCCGGGCGAAAGCAAGTTTTTCTGCGATGACGTCCACGGCGATGATCGGGTGCGCATCGACGATGGCAGCCGCCGCGATGGCGCAAAGCCCGATGCCGCCGGCGCCGAACACCGCCACCGATTGACCCGCTTTAACTTGCAGCGTGTTGGTGATAGCGCCGGCCCCCGTCATGACGGCGCAACCGACGATGGCCGTAACATCGGTGGGCATGTCCTTGGGCAGCGGCAGCACCACACGCTCCTGCGCCAGCGCGTACTCCGCCCACGTCGCGGCGGAGTGCATGACATCTTTGCCTTTCCACGTAGCCGTGTATTGCGCGCGATCGTTCAGGGCATGGGCCACAAGCGGCTGCGTGGTCGTGGAACTATCACGATCGACCCAGGTAGTAATGACGTGATCGCCTTCCTTGACATGTTTGACGTCGCGTCCTTGCGCGGCCACGACGCCGGTCGATTCATGGCCCAAAAGCGCAGGCAGGCGATGGCCCGGGCGCGGCGGTCGCCCCATGGTGTGCAGTTGCGAGTGACAAACGCCGCTGGAAAATAGTTTAACTAATATCTGATCGGGCCCGGGGTCGGGAAACTCGACTTCGTCTACGACCAGAGGCTCGTTGGGTTCCACGAAAATCGCTGCTCGCCCTTTCGCGCTCATATTATTCCATCCTTAGCTTCCTTGAGGGTGCACGGATCCTAAATTGTTAATTGACAACACAACACGGTTTCACCACGAAGTTCACAAAGGGTTCGGAGATTTATACTCTCAAACTTCGTGTTCTTCGTGTCCTTCGCGGTGAGTCCCCTTTTCTTTGCGTTCTTTGCGGTTAAATCATCCCCTCCGAAACCCGCTCCGGGCAGCCACATGGGGCTGCCACTACAATCTTTTCTATGTGCCCTTTGTGGTTAAAATATCTTCTTCCCTTTAGTTGCGGCTCCACCGCCCATCTACCGCCCCGCCAGTACCGATTTGATAAATCCGCTCTGGTCCAACTCGCGCACAAAGCGGCTATCGGCAAAATCCTCGGGCCTGGCAGTCTTGGCTTTGGGCGACTGGCTTTCCAGGAGTAACCCGGCGATCCCCGATGGATAAGGCGGAAAGTTAAAGCCGCTCTTGATTATCAGATTATAGGTCTCGTCGAGCACTTCCTGGTCCTCGGTGCGAAAGTATTTGCCCATTGCTTTGATGGCAAAGGCCTTGTCCTGCTGCCCGCGCGCGGCGCCTTCGATGTAGGCTCGGACAAATCGCTTGACGGTAGCCTCGTTGGATTTGATATATCTGCGCGTGGTTACCAGACCGTTGACGTGATAGTCGAGATCGAGCTTCGATAAATCCAACATCTCCTTGAGCTTGAGTCGTCTCGCTTGCAGCGTTGCCGGAGGCGTAATCGCCGCCGCATGAACTTTGCCAGCAGCCATGGCGCCGACGGTTTCCGCCGGGCCGCCGGTTTGGACCATGGTGACGTCGCGCTCCGGATCGATACCGTGGCGCCGCAGCGCGAGACGCGAGGCGAGGTCGGACTGGGTGCCGAAGCGTGTCACACCGAACACCTTGCCCTTTAAGTCCTCCATGCGGTTGATGTTGGGGTGAGTAAAAATCCACCAGCTAAATCTTTTCGCAATGGTGGCGATGACGACGGTATCGGCGCCCGCCAGGGCGGTTTGAATTGGCCCGGCGCCGCCCGCCTGGATGACCGGCAGCTCACCCGACAGCATCGCCTGCAGAGCTAGCGAACTCCCCGGTATGCTGATGACTTCGACGTCGAGGCCATTTTTTTCATAGTAGCCCCCTTCCTTGGCGAACCAGAGCGCCATCTGCGTCGCCGATGCTGAACCTCCGCCGGTGCGCAATTTCTCGAGCTTTTTTTCCTGGGCCGGAGATGATGGCGAATATCCAAAGACCAGCATAAGCACGCAGCAAGTCGCGAAAGATCGAAGCATCATGGTTTTTCCTTTTTGCAGCTTGCGCCCACTGATATTTCCCGTCCTAACGTTATTAAGGAGTCCACAATTGAGTAACCAAACAGCGACCGAGGGGTGAGACCTGGAGAGCGCGGGCACAGGAGCGCAAAGGTTGTTTTCAGGCCCTGCCGGCGGGCATTTCCACCTATGGAGAGGACGGGGTGGTGGCCG
>DATBLC010000299.1:0-25616 GCA_036555515.1 Binatia bacterium | reverse complement strand
GAAGCGAGCGCCCAGTGGGTGCCCTGGATCATGCATGAAGCGAAGATCCGCTTTCGAACGCTCGGCCGGCCGTGGCCGGAGAATCTGCTCAAGGAGTTCGGCTTGTTCGTCACCTGTGAAAATTGCGATGATATCGCGTACATCGTGCGCGAGGCCGGTGAGGACAATCTGGTCATCGGCACCGATTACGGTCACACCGATTCTTCGAGCGACCTTGATGCGATCAATATTTTTCGGCGACGCGACGATCTATCGCCCGCCGTCAAAGAGAAAATTTTGAGCGATAATGCGCGCGCTTTGTACGCTTTGTAAAAGCCTACTGAGATACTTCACAAGCTCAACGGTCAAATCAACGCACTCCTTGCTGATTTCCGCCCGTTGAAAATGGGGAAAGGGGGATTTCACAGCCGCCGCAACTCCTCCCATCAGTCCAAAGGTGGACCGAGGAGTGTATCTAAAATCATGTTCCGGCTAGAATCGGTTCCGCTGAGCGAGGTGTCGCATGCGTAGCATGGTCGATTCCACCGATGCGTTCGAGGCGTGGATGCGGAAGCGGACCGACGTCTCGCGGAAGCTGCTCAAAAAGAAGCACCGCAGGATGTGCGAGGGACCGTTTCCCTTCTTGCGGGCGACATTCTACCGGTGGATTGAGCAGTGGCTCCTCGTCTGCCCGCGGCTTGCCGATCGAGACGAGGACGTGCTGCTCGCCGTAGGCGACCTGCACGTGGAGAACTTCGGCGTCTGGCGGAACTCGCGCCAGCGGCTCGTCTGGGGCGTGAACGACTTCGACGAAGCATGCGAGCTGCCGTTCACGAGCGACCTCGTCCGCCTCGCCACCAGTGTCATGCTGGCAGCTTCTGATGCGCGTGTGAACGTGTCGGCGCACGAGGTCTGCGCGCTCTTAATCGAAGGATATCGATCAGGCCTGAAGCTTGAGGGCCAACCGATTCTGGTTGCGAGCGATAAAGCGCTCGTGAAGCTCACCAAAGACACGCAGGAAGATCCGCAGACATTCTGGAAGGAGAAGCTCGATCCAAAGAAGAACCCGGCGATCGACCGTCGCGATCTTCCAAAAGGCCTCGAGCACATGTTCAGCGCCTCGTTCCAACCCGGCGCGCGTCCGACATTCCGGGAGCAGAAATCGCCCGGCGGCCTGGGCAGCCTTGGCCGCAGGCGCTACACCGCCGTCACCGTCCCGAGCAAAGGCGTCCGCGACGGACGCGAAGCCAAGGCGCTCGTGCCATCTGTGCTCTATTGGCTGACGGGACAGAATCACATGCCGTCGCAGACCGCGACGCTTCTTCAGCACGCGATCCGTGATCCTGATCCCTATTTCCAGGTCCACGACCGCTGGCTGATCCGTCAACTGGCGCCGGACATTGCGAAGATCGACATGCCGAAGAACCAGAAAGACAAACGGCTCGTACTGGCGCCGCATCTTCTCAGGCTGATGGGACGCGAGACCGCCAACATCCATCTCGGCAGCCGGAGCCGTCAGGATCTCGAGACACGGTTGAATCGATTGAATCGCGATCGCCAGTGGTTCTCCACCGCGACGGAGCGGATGGTCGCATGCACTCGAAAGGACCACGCCGAGTGGGCCTCGCACTTCCACGAGTCGTGACCATCGACGATCGGTGCAGCGGGATACGCGTCGAGTCGATCTATTCCAGATAATCTGAGCAGCCGAGAACCGCTTGCCAACGCAAGCCGACGGCACCGCTCGCCTCCCGATCGCTCTCTGGGCGACCCGACCGGTACAACAGTGGGTTTTTCGTCAAGCACAAACGAGAATTGACAACTCTCCGGGTCCTGCGCTATAGCTCCTGGCCATAGAAAAGGTCGTTTAAGATTCCTATTCCAGCCGCGCCTTCACCGAACGTACGGCTCGCAGGTGACTGGAGCGCAGAGGTTACCTACGATTGGGGAGCCAAGTACACGGAGCGCTTCAGTTATTGACCGCTCTTACAAAGCTCTCGAAATCTCAGAGTTCCGCGTTCACAGCGACGGAGACCGGGTGCCGGTCGATTTTGAGATCCTCATGGACAAGCACGTTCCTGAGACCCCAGCGAGACAAGCTTCTTCGACAATCGAACCGGCAGGACCTTGTGTCGCGCGAAAGTCGCTGAGGCGTCTGTGATCGTCGAGCGGGCGGGCAGCTCAGCGGATGGCGGCAGCCTTTCAGCGGCAATAAATGGCAGCACCGATACGGAGAGCAGGAGGCTGAGGGGACATGGGGAGCAACTTCACCGTCATTCAATTCCAACGCCAACACTTTGGCAATCAGCCAGCCAGCTTCAACGATGTCGAACCTGATGTTCCTTTCGTCGGTCGGGCAAAGGATTTCGTGTTCGATTGCCCGAACGTGAATCCAGACGAAACCGCCGTCCTACTGTTTGAGTCGCGTGCTGTCAGTCATAGAGAAAACATTCTTCAGATCAATGGAGTCCAGGTCTTCGGCGGACTGCCAGTGACCCCTTCCAGGGATATGTGGAACGGTAACGTTCTCCTCGTCGAACCCCACCACGGCCTGCGAGAGACGAGTAACGTCCTGCGCGTCGAATCGCGCGACGCGACTGGCGGCGTCGGAGCCGATATCGACGACTTCATCATCGATAACGTAGTCATTGCGTACAAGATCAAATCCGCGCGGCGAGTGCTGCAGGTCACGGACGGTGACGACATCACCGCTGCGCTGCAGACCGCGATTACCCAAGCGACCCGCGCCGGGGGCTACGGCGGTGAAATCGTCATACCCGAGGGCGCGTACTACCTCAGCTCGTCGATCGTGTTGCCGCAGGTCGTCGGGATGCACATCCGCGGCAGGATCAAGTGGGGCACGCGCTTGATCTGGAACGGTGCTTCCTCGACCCAGCCGATGTTCGACTTGAACCGGTGCCAGTCGAGCGGCATCAGCGATCTCGGGATTGAGGTCAGCAGCGGCCGGACGCTGTTCTGTGCGTGGCGGTCGTACAACTCCGACGCGGCGCTGACCGGAACGTACGTTGTCCCCGGTCAGCTCGCGTCGAGAAACTTCGTCCGTGACGTCGACATGCAGTTCGCTGGACGAGCGACTTACGGCATCCGCGTGTGCTGGGACACCGCGTCGGCCGTCGAGCGCGGGAAAAACGACCACCACCACTTCGAGCGCGTCCAGATACAGGCGTACACTCACTCCGGTGTCGTGCTGCAAGGCGACCAGCCCCAAGCGAACACATTCGATCAGTGCCAGATTCAGGGGCGCAATAGCGGTCTTTACGGGATCAACTGCGCCGAACCGATCGCCGCGGCGTTCCGCACTGTCGGGTTCACGTTCCGCAATGGAACGATCATGGAGAATCAGTACGCGGACATCTACTATCCGCGGAACTACGGCGACACGCTCCTGGTCGACGGCGTTCACAGCGAGGGGAGTCGGCGGTTCTTCGAGATGCCGGACTTCGCGCAGGACGCCTCGAATCAGGACCACACCGTGATTGTCCTGCGCAACGTCAAGCATCACTCAGCCTCGTCCCACAAGACGATCTCGTCGTTCGACGACGCGAACGACCGACTGACCGTGACAGGTCACGGCTACGTGACAGGGCAGGGACCACTGTTCGTCGAGAACACCGGGGGGTCGCTCCCAACGGGGCTGGCGACGAACACGCAGTACTTCGCGATCGTCGTCGACGCGAACAGACTGTCGCTCGCGACGAGCGTTCGCAATGCACAGAGCGGTGTCAAGGTGCCCTTTAGCGGTACGGGCAGCGGGACCAACGCGATTGAGTGGCCCGAAGCGAGCGACGAATGCGTGCGGATATTCTGCGACGGGCCAGTGACGATCGACAACTGTGCCTTCGGGAAGGAGAACGAGTCGTACAACCGCTATCGCATCCGCGTGCAGGGACGGTCGGCGAACGTCCGCTCGCAGTTCTCGTTCAACTCCTTGGTCAGCCACAACTCCAACGAGCCAGTTTTCACCGCGCAGCTTCCCACCGAGTGGAAACACGGGTACCGCAGGAATGACGCTTTGACCACGGCGCTGCGCGCGAACCAGCTCGTCGCGACGATCGACAACGGGCGTCAGAGGCCAGCGACCGGGGAGGATTGGCTCCGCGTGCTCGGCATCGTGCCGCGCTCGTGGTACCGGTTCCACGAGACGTACGGGCCGGTCGACGTGCCGGCCACACGCGTCGACGCAAGCGACAACGAGCTTGACATCGCCGGCCACTCGTTCACGCACCTCGACGGGCCGGTGCGGCTGTCGACGACAGGCTCGCTGCCGGACGGGCTGTTGACGGGGACGGACTACTGGGTCATCGTCCGCGACAGCGAGTCAATCGCGCTGGCGACGACACGGAACAGCGCGATCGCAAACGTTGCGGCGAATATCACGAGCCAGGGCATCGGGACGCACACGATTACGCCCTCATCCGCCGGCTTGATCTACGACTGCAACACGCGCCAGAGGCCGTTGCCGCTGAATCCCACTGGCGCGCCGAAGTACCGGCAGCCACGGTCGGGTTTCGACGGGCGCTGGGCGGAGTTTGTCAGCGGGACCGTCGATCAGTGCCTGCACTTGAACGACAACACGGAGGTCAACCCGCAGAGGACGTCCGTCGCCTTCTTGGTCAACTTCGGGGCAGTGACGCTGACGGCGACCGACGAGTACCTGTGCGCGCTCGGCTCGGGGTCTGCCGGCGCGGGCGGAGGTCCCATGGTGAGGTTCACATCTGACGGGCTCATGCGCGCGACGATCGACGGAGTCACGCAGGACGGCAGCTACGACTACCAGAGAACGGGAGACTACTTGACGATCGCCGGCTGCGATCGCTCCGCTGGCGGGGTGTTCACCGTCTGGACTGACCGGGAGGTCATCGTGGTCTCGAATCCGAGCCTCAATGTGGGAAACGACACGCGCAAGGGCCTTGGCACCGGCTCGAGCGAAGGGACGTTCAAGACGGCAGGCTTTCAAGTCGGCTTGTTTGCCGTGTTCGTCGGCAACGATGCCGAGAAGCTGATCGCAATGGGATCCGAGGTGCATAAGAGAATGGGCTGGTGACCAGCGGAGTTAACGTCCTGATGTTCGTGTTCAACAGCACGCAGGTTGCGTGCTGGAGCACGTGTCATGACGATAGGAAGTATGAAGGGCCTGTGTCCGCAGTCGACGGAATCCCCGTTATACGATCCGCCCCGCTCTCCCCTACGGCATAGCCCCTGGTCCATGTCGCGGGTCATCGCTTCGGAGGAGAGCGTCCGAACCAGCGCGGCTTACAGGCGATCGCGCCAGCGTCCCAGGGCGAACAGCAACCCACATATGCCGAGTCCGCCCAAGAGCGATCCGAAGCAGTTGAAGGTGGCCGCCCCCATCATCATCGCGAGGAAGAACAACCGCCGCTCGACGCCCAACAGGCTGTGGACGTTCGGTGTGGTTAGGCGATCTGGTTAGGCAATCAGGACGAGGCTGTATCGTGGTGAGGGATCCGAGAGATCGACTGTGACCTTCGCTACACCCCCAGCAGCGTTCTCAGCCTGGCGGTCACCCCGACTTGTTGAGACGCATCCAGCGCTCCGAGCGCCGCTTGCTCTGAGTTCGAGCGAGCGGCGCCACAAGAAACCCCTTTCGCGCGACTCCCGATCGCTCTCTGGGCGACCCGACCGGTACAACAGTGGTTTTTCATCAAGCACAAACGGGAATTGACAACTCTCCCGGTCCTGCGCTATAGCTCCGGCCATAGAAAAGGTCGTTTAAAAATCCTATCCATAGTCTTCAGTCTTCGATGGACAGCGAAAAATTTTAGGAGGTGAGCTATGGGGATTTTAGCATGGATTATCTTCGGGCTTATCGCAGGAGCTTTAGCCAAGTTCATCATGCCGGGGGACGATCCTGGAGGATTTATTGTAACGACCATCATTGGGATCGTCGGCGCCGTCATCGGGGGACTTATCGCCGTTCAACTCGGATGGGGTGACGTTAGCGGCTTCGATGTACGTAGCTTCGTCATTGCGATTGTTGGCGCGCTGATCCTTCTGTTTGGTTATCGGCTGCTGAAAAGAGCTTAGCAGCCCAAAGCTCAACAAGAACTAACTTCTCGTGTCGTCGCCGAAAGGTGAGGGCCGAACGTGTTTCTTCGTCTTGCAGTGATCACGAATCCTGCTCTGACGATTCCGTAAACAGCGCGCGCGCCTGGACTGCGGTAATTGTTATGCCTTGACGGATTGCTGGTAAACCATTATGGTTGGTATTATCGCAGAAGAAACTACCATCGACGGGGCTGGGCGCATTGTTATTCCTAAGCCTCTGCGCGACCGAATGAATTTGACTCCCGGCGCGCGGCTTCACATCATCGAAGCAGCCGGATGCTTAATTATTTCACCGGACAGGCCGGAACCCCGGCTTGTTGAGCGGGACGGCTTCTTGGCGCCGGATCTCGGAACCGAGGCATCCGTCAATACCGACTCGGGCGCCGCTCGTGAAGAGAGAATCCGCCAGCTCGTCGAGTACGCATTGCGTCGATGAAGGTTGCGTTCGATACGTCTGTGCTCGTTGCAGGCTCGGTGGCTCGGCACGTGCATGAAGCGCGCGCTTCGCACCTGGTTTCAAGCAGCCAGGGAAGGGAAATTCGAAGCAATCACGACGACGCACGCGTTGGCGGAAACGTGGGCGACACTGACGGCTATTCCGGTCGAGCCACGAATCGCTCCAGCGGCTGTTGAACGAGTCATCGAACGGCTGGTACGGCACATCAAACCCATCGCGCTCCGGTGGGACGATTACAAATCGGCGATGCAACGCTGCGGCGAGCGCGGCTTACGGTCGGGCACAGTGTACGATGCTCTGCATTACATCAACGCTGCGCGCCAAGATGCCGACCTCTTTCTTACTTTCAACACAAGACATTTCATCCCGCTGGCCGCCGACGATGGGCCGCGCATTGTCGCCCCACCGGATCCGCCGGGTCTTCTCGACGAGTAACTGACATTCCATTGGATTTCTTGATCGGCAGCTCAGCATTAAACGACAAGAGCACCAAGCTCTTTCGAAGTTGGGCTCCGTTCAACAAGCCCTCGCCAGTTCCCAAGAATGTCGACTGGCCAAGTCTTATGCGTTTGGACGGAGACGAGCTGGAGACACACTATCGCCACGTGCTCGAATCGCTGGGCAAGGCAAAGGGAATGCTCGGCGTCATCTTCCGCAAGGCGCAGAACAAAATTCAGGACCCGGCAAAGCTCCGGCGGCTGATCGTCGATCTTATCGACGAGGAGCAATGGTCGTCGCTATCGGCGGACGTGAAGGGCGGGGCGGGGCAATATTTCACGCCGCGGCGCTTGATCGCCGATTACGTCGGACTTGCCGGCAATCTTCGGAGCCGATTGAAAAGTCATCTGAGAGATCGTCACAAAAAACTATGGGACCGATTCAGTGTTTGCCTTACGATAGGTGACAGTCACCTCAAAGAGCTGGAATCTCTAATTTTGAGAACCGTCAAACCGAGTGGAAACCATCAGTCCGGCAGGTTCATAAAGTCGGAAAATCTTCGAGGAAAACTGTGTCGCGACCTTCGAGCACGACAGAGGCAAGAGATTAATTGGTTGATCGGGCGCTCTACATCCCCTATTCCGAAGCATCGGCGACAGAAAGTCGTACAAAAAGGTGCTTCGATTTTGAGTGCCTACGTAAACCAGTCGACCAGGCTGCGAGCCACCTTCAAAGACAAGATCATTAGAGCCCGAGTCCGCAAGAATGGATTAATTCGATATAAGACCAAGGACTTTAACTCTCCGTCACTCGCCGCTGCAGCCGTCGTTAAACGGAACTGCAACGGCTGGACTTTCTGGAAATATGAACACGGGCCCGGTGATTGGGTCTTTTTGAACGAGCTGCGACGCTAAAACGGAGGAGGACGTTAGAATGGCGAGGATCAAACGTTCCGTCTAGAGTGCGCTTTTTTAAGAGCTTTTTGCCAGGGCGCCGGGGTCGAACCAGCGCAACATCTTGATTACACTTGATTACACTAGAGAAGCTTTCGATTTAACCCTGATTTGAAGCTTAGAGCGCGGTTTTTGGGTCTGAAAAGCACGGTGTGACGCGCGAAAGCTGAACGTTTCGCAAGCGTGAATAGTCAGCGACTATTCCGCAGCGGAACGATGACTTCTCCTGATTGACTGTGTGACCTGCTCGAATCCCCGTTGCTGCGCCAAATCGAGCGCTGTTTTGCCCAAGAACCCTGAAGCCCCGCTAGCACGTACCCGTGCATCGGCGCCCGCCCGGATTAGGAGTTCGGCAATAGCGCAGTGCCCGTTGATGATCGCGAGCATCAACGCTGTTAAATTGTACTTGGCCGTGACGTTCAGGTCGGCGCCAGCATCAACAAGCACCTGAACAATCTCTTCTTGTCCGGAACGAGCGGCATTCATAAGGGCAGTCTGGCCGTGCTCGTCTCGGTCGTTGACATTCTGTCCGCCAGCAAGCAACACGCGTATCTGCGTGAGGTCGCCTGAGCTCGTGGCCCGCTGCCATTCTTCCTTCATATAGAGCCTGATAGTGCGTCCGTGATCTCGTTTACACGATTCCCGAAAACAGTTCCACAAGCTAGCGGCTGCACGCGTCGTCCCGGGCCGGCGGGACGGACCGGCGCAACATCTTGATCATACGAGAGAGCTTGCAATCTCAGCCGGATTTGGAGGCTTGCCAAATGAAACCCGTTCCAATCGTTTCAGTTGTTTCACCGCTACGCTCCGTTCCAGCCGTTGGGGGCTCTGGAATCAGACTTCTGTATCATGACTTTTTTTCTAATTTGGTCGTGGAGGGGCCGGGATTTGTTTAAGGTGACGCTGTAGTTTTCTTCAGCGGTTCGGCCAACGCGAACGGGACTGCCCGAACAGACCGCAAATCTGCGCAGGCACGTATGAACCGCAACGTCGGCGTGGAGGTGTATGGCGCGAGCTGAATTACGGCTCATCGAGCTTGAGCCAGAACGGTAACTTTCTTTTTTCCGACGTGATTTCTCCGAGCAGGCTCCAATCCACCACCCGGCTTAGCGAAGGATCCTCGATCAGCGCGAGCTGCTCTCTAGCTCGCCGCATGTCAACGGCAATCGCTCTGTTCGAAACCAAACCATCGCCGGTTAGCGAGCCCACGGAAACGCCATAGATGCGGGTAGCCTGTGCCGGGGTGATGCGGAGATAACTCTGCATCATGCGAAGGCTCTCGGGGCGGTTCTGTTTGATGAAGCGTGTCCCTCTCAGCGTTGCTCGAATGATCTTCTTGATCTGCTCCCTCTGGTTTGCGAGCTTGGCTTCCGTCACCGCGATGCCGGAGATGGGTAGGTCGATGATATCTCCCAGATCGACAAGACGGTTGAATCCCGCCGCTTGTGCCCTGACGGCAACCACCACATCGACCACGGTGGCGGCAATGATGCCGCTCTGCAACGCCGCGAGCCGAAGCGCGCTGTCGCCGGTCTCAACGATGCTGATGTCTCTTTCCGGGTCCAACCCCAAATACCTCGTCGCGACGCGCGATAGATAATCGATCGTCCCATTCAAACCATCGACGCCGATGTTTTTGCCCTTGAGGTCTCGAGCAAACCGCAATTCCGGTCGGGAAATGAAAACGTGCATCGGTTTCGATGTCATAGCGGCCACTAGTTTGATCGGAACCCCTGTCATGGCCGCCCGTATGGATGCGCCCCAAGCCAAACTGTAGTCGATCTCTCGGGCAACCAGCGCCCTGACAGCAATGTCAGGCTGGACCTGTAGCTTGTAGACCTCCAACCCTTCCTTTCTGAAATAGCCGTTACGCATTGCCGCAACGACCGGCATCTCGAACATGCCCGGTCCCGGCGTCGCAATCATGACCCCCTCCGCTGCGACACAAAAAGCAGGAGAGGAGACCGCGCAAAAGCCTAGAATTTTTAGCGCGCGCTTGACGTACCCGCCTTTAGCCATGTACCAGTTTCGATCTCCTTCATCGGCCCGCGGTCGTCACATTCGAGTCTATGGCAACCACGCAGGCCTGCTCTAGCTGTTCAATGTTCAATGTATTCCTTGAAATCAAGATGACAAGAACATTCCGACACGACCGATCGCCTCCGAACTTAAACAGCTTCAAGAGATCCGGCTTCCTCGCGTCATCTTGACTTCCAAAGCCGCATCACACTAAACGTGGCTAGATCACTCGTCTCCTGAAGCTTGAGTTCAAGTCCGTTGAACATTCGACCGGTTAAAAGGAGAAGGTATATGGCTCGCAAAAGCATCCTCTTTTTTTGGGCTACCGTGACAGTTGTCTGGTTGTGCATTCCTTCTCAACCGGTGCTCGCGCAGGAGCCCGTCTATAAAGGGAAGACGCTTCGATTCGTCGTAAATTATCCTGCCGGAGGGGCCACGGATGTCGTTGCCCGACTGATCGCCAGATTTTTGCCCAAACATATCGCCGGGAACCCGACGATAGTGGTTCAGAACATGCCCGGCGGCGGAGGCAACGTCGGAGCGAACTACCTTTACGAGGTCGCCAACCCCGACGGATTGACCATCGGGGTTTTCTCCGGAGGATACCTGCCGCAGATTCTGGGCGCCTCAGGGGTCCGCTTCGACCTCAATCATATGCCGGCGATCGCGGGAGTAGGCGAGACCTCGGTTGTCTACATTCGCGCCGATACCGGTGTCAAAGGTGCCGCGGAAATCCTGAGACCGGTAAAACCGCTCATTATCGGAGGCCTTTCCCGCGAGAGCAACAAAGATCTGGCGCTGCGCATGGCGCTTGAACTTTTGGGCGTACCGTACCGTTACGTGACGGGATACCCGGGCGAGGCAGACCTTAGACTCGCGATCCAGCGAGGTGAGATCAATTATACCTCTGAGGGTCTGACCGGATATACCATGGGTGGCGCGCAACTGGCTCGACAAGGGATTGTCGTTCCGCTTTATCAAGATGGCCTGGCCGGATCCGAGGGAGATATCGTTCGTGATCCGCGAGCCGACCTCCCTACCTTCAGAGAATTCTTTAGAACGGTCAAAGGAGCCGAGCCCTCGGGGCCCTTTGCGGAGGCCTTCAAAATTTCGGGAGCCGTCCGCAGCATGGGTAGGTTCGTAGTAGCCCCACCCAAGACGCCCGCTACGTTAGTCGAGATACTGCGGAAAGGTTTCCGCGACACCTTTGAGAATCCGGAGTTCAAAGCGGAGTCGGAACGCGCCCTGCGCTTCCAATTGGTGAGTTTCGGCGGGGGAGAGGCGGAGAAAGTCAACGCCGCCGTGTTCCGGGCCGCTACCGGGCCGGTGCGGGATGCGCTGAAAAAACTGACGCAGGAGTAGGCAACCTGTTTTTCGGATATGAGCCATCGAAAGGTCACATCGCGACTCTTCCGTTATCAGTCCGCTGTCTGCGGGCGTATGCAGGATTCTCCTATTTCGACAGATGAGGCGAATCCCTGGCTGGAGAAAGAGGACATTCAGGCTTGCCTCGTCTAAGGCCATCGCTAGTTGGAGAAAATCATGAGTATAGAAAAATCAGTGTTGGAAAAACTCCTTAAGTTGCCGGTGGAAAAACAAAAAGAAGTGCTCAGCTTTGTCGAGTCCTTGGAAAAGACAGCTGGTTCAAAAGGTCGCCGGCATAGCTTGAAAGGGTTATGGGCCGATTTGGGAGTCGAGATTTCGCCGGAAGATATTGCTGAAGTGCGGCGTGAAATGTGGGGTGGTTTCCCGCGCCAGGATGTGTGATGGCCGCCATTCACGGAATCCACGGCTCTGGCTGTCGAGCGGATTTCTCGGGATATTGTTCCCGATATGCCGGACCGTATTATCGCCGCAGCGGCACTTAACCTCGATCTCCCGCTCGTGACGCGCGACTCTGATATTGCTAAAGCCGGCATAACGATGATCTGATAGCGAACATTTTTTTTCGACTAAACTCAGTCATAAATCTCCTCATCGTCACCGCGATATGACAGATCAATCAACCCAACTCGTTCAAAAGCTCTGGAACTACTGCAGCATCCTGCGGGATGATGGGTTGTCGTACGGCGATTATGCTTCGGCGGGGCTCAGCACAGGCTCTGAGCAGTTGACGTTTCTACTTTTCCTCAAGATGGCGGATGAGCAGAGCCGGTCGCCGTTCAATAAGGCGTCGCCAGTTCCGAGGAACGTTGACTGGCAGAGCCTTTTGCGACTGGACGGCGACGAGCTGGAGACGCACTATCGGCACGTGCTCGAATCGCTGGGCAAGCAGAAGGGCATGCTCGGCGTCATCTTCCGTAAGGCGCAGAACAAAATTCAGGACCCGGCGAAGCTCCGCCGGCTTATCGTCGATCTGATCGATAAGGAGCAGTGGTCGTCGCTGTCCGCCGACGTGAAGGGCGATGCCTACGAGGGCTTGCTCCAGAAAAACGCCGAAGACGTGAAGGGCGGGGCAGGACAATATTTCACTCCGCGCCCCCTGATCGCAGCGATCGTCGAAGTGATGCGTCCCGAGCCGAAAATGACCATCTGCGATCCAGCCTGCGGCACCGGCGGGTTTCTTTTGGCCAGTTATACCTACCTTTCCGATCTGAACTGGACCGCGAGCAGAAAATGAAGTTGGCGAGCAGGACACTCTACGGTGTGGAGCTGGTCGACAGTGTGGCCCGGCTTTGCTGCATGAACATGCTGCTCCACGGCATCAGCGGTAACGGCGCGGACGAGGTCCCGATTGATTCGGGACGGGACGCGCTGAGCAGCCACGGGCGGCGACATGGTGTGTATGCGCTCTACCGGGGCAATCGTTTGTATTATGTCGGTCTGGCCTCAAACTTGCGGTCTCGCTTAAACACCCACCTGAGACACCGACACGCTAATACTTGGGACCACTTCAGCGTTTATTTGACCGTCGGCGATGAACATTTGGCGGAACTCGAATCGTTAGTTCTCCGGATTTCCTCTCCAAAAGGTAATAAGGTGCGGGGAAAGTTCGCTCGTTCCGAAGACCTTCGTAGTCGCTTTCGGAGACAGGTCTCGCAGTATCAGAAAATCGAGTTGAACCGTCTTTTCGGACTGACAACGCCGAGGGAAGCAGAGAAGATCAAAACGCGCATCAGGGGCGACGGCCGGATTCCCACGCTTGCACGATATGTGAGCAAGAGATTCAAAATCCGCTTTGATTATAAGGGGAAGGTTTACATGACACGTGTTCGCTCCGACGGGACAATAAACTATCGGGGCACGGTTTATACGTCGCCGTCTACGGCAGCCACCGCGGTCACGAAACGGGCGACGGACGGTTGGTGGGCCTGGAAGTATCAGCGCGCTCCCGGCGACTGGGTTCGACTCGATGAGATGCGGCGCTGAAGTCCGAGAGAACCGCAGGCACTCGTATGGACGCACCGACCAAGGCCATTCGTACCGCGAAATGGGCCACGACGATGACCAAGGCGCATTGGTTTTGAGACCAATGGAAAGCGAATGGGATCGGTCAAGGTCAAGCCAATCAGACGGTGACAACTTGTAAGTTTTCCTGGAGCCGCCGGTCGGGAGTCGGCGGGGATTGTTGATGTTCTTGCGATTCGTAAAAGCCACGGCAAACCAAGAGCGCCATTCAAGCGAGGTGACCTTTTCGAGATCATCCTAATTCAGATCAAGGGCGGTGGCGCGAAACTCCCAGATAAAGCCGAAATCAAAAGACTTAGAGATGTTGCAAAATATTACAAAGCCAGGGATGTTGTGCTGGCCGAGTGGGTCAAAGGGAGTCATGTCAAATTCTACTGGCTCATAAACTATCGGGCTGACCCGAAGAAAGCCTGGGGAGAGGTCGACCCGGGAGTATTGTTTCGCTAGGCGCGGAACTTGTGCGGTTGGCATAGTGAACAGAACGAACCATGAATCTTATTGGACTTGACGTTGGGTTTTCCGCCAGACGGCGAAGTACTGGCGTTGCTCGTCTTAATTTGGCCGTGGTGTCTGTTGATTGCGCAACCGCGTCAGTCGAGAGCCGAGCGGAATTCTTTGGGACGGATGAAGTCGATGTGGCGGCAATCGATGCACCGATTTTGGGCAGGGAAAGCTATGATAAACGGGTGTGTGAACGTCTATTCACCCTCGGGTGTTTTCAGCGCCGA
Source organism: Binatia bacterium (assembly GCA_036555515.1). GTDB lineage: Bacteria > Desulfobacterota > Binatia > UBA9968 > UBA9968 > DATACQ01. The sequence goes on along the minus strand of DATBLC010000299.1, from coordinate 11,547 downwards.
TGCAAACCGGGTCTTTCGCATGTATCGGGTACAGGACGGGATTTTCGGCAGGCCGGACAGAAAAGTGCTCGGCAACTTTCGGAAATTACTTCGGGACGCGAGTTGGTGGCGAGGTTTCCTCGAGTTTGGAAAGCATGCAATTTAGTCGAGGCTTTCCCTAATGCGTTTATGGGCGTATTGTTTCCTAGTGATTGCTTTGACCGACTACCAAAGCTGCGTCGAGGGAAAAAATTTGACTGGCTTTATGACAAGTGCTGTGAGCGAAGAACATTTGATTCCGTCATACACACAATCGGCGGCACGACCCTTCTGTCGGTACTTCATTACATCAACACGAACCAAAATCACGACCAAAAAGCCGCTCTAATATGTCTACTAACGGCTGGCGCGGTCGCAGCGGGGCGATACACGGCGGTCGGTGATGGGGAAGGTGGCTACTTTTTTCTGCCGCCCTGGGTAGCATGGGCACCTTGGGCCCTACAAGAGTTTGAAACTCAACGGCAACGCATGGGGTCCGTTGAAGTGTGGATAGACGGAGTACGCTTTGATCCATCGGTTTCTCTCCCGTCGGCCGCATAACGCGAGGTTTATCACTGATCTGGAGAGTTCTTTGGGTCAGGTCAAAAATTTACCACTCAGCGGAGATCTGATGTATTGAATCACAAATGTCTCCGCCAAATCCCGATATTTCGTTTCGTCTGTATCGACAATCTTGAAAAAGTGATTCGTCGTGGCGCTCTTCATGCGCCGAATCACGTGCCGGCTGATGGCCTGTCTTACCGCGTTTGCCACGAGCCGGATGTCCAGGGGGCGGGTGCTGCGGTCATTTGTCCGGTTTTCAAGGATCGATAACTAGGTTATGATCCCGGTAAAGCGAGGTCCGCGATGGATGAACAAGTCCTGTTAAAGCTTATTACCGTGAACGCAAATATATTTGGCAGCAGATTTAGGAACGGCGGACATTGTGAATTTTTGGATGATAATTCGCGCACGAGCTGGCTTTTGCTTTCTGATCCGGTAGGAGTTGAAAAATGAGCAGACGTGTAACGTTGAAATCCAAGGACGCGGCGGCCATCGAAGAATTCGTGAAACAGACACGAGCAGTTCTTGGGAACAATCTTATCGAGTTGAAACTGTTTGGATCGAAGGCAACTGGCAAAGATCAACCCGACTCCGACATTGACGTTCTGGTTGCAGTGGAAAAGGATGGCGTTGAGGTCGAAGATGCGGTCCTCGATATCGCCTTCGACACAAACTTAAAGCACGAGGTCTATATCTCCCCCCGCGTCATTGATCGCGCGACTCTCGCGGATCCAGTTTGGAGGGTTACGCCTTTTCTTAAAGCTATTGTGAAAGAGGGCATTCCTCTGTGAAACCCGAGCTTGAGAAGCTGGCGCGGCACCGTCTCAGTCGGGCCAAAGCAGCTTTCTCGGAGGGCGACCATCTTCTGAACGCGAATGCATACATGGGAGCGGTGAATCGCTTCTATTACGCCGTCTTCTATGCGGCTCGCGCGCTTTTGGCCACACGCGAGCTGGATTCGTCCAGACATAGGGGTGATTTCGTTGTTCCAGGTGCAGTTCGTTAAGGCTGGTTTGATTGCGACGGAAAAAGCGAAAGCATTGCCGCGCGCCTTCGAGAAACGGCAGAAAAGCGATTACGGTGATTTTTCCACGGTGACGGCGGCCGAGGCTCAATCCATCCGGCAGGATGTCAGTGATTTTTTAGAAGAGTGCGAAAAGGCGCTCGACCGGCTGATTGCCGAGACCTAGAGTGCCACGTGACACCCCCATATGGCCGAACAATCCCACCAACTGGTTCAAAACTCTGGAACTACTGTAACATCCTGCGGGATGACGGCTTGTCCTATGGCGATTACGTCGAGCAGCTGACGTTTCTGCTGTTTCTCAAGATGGCGAATTAGGGGTCAAGTCCGCTCTTAGCTTTTACAAGTAAAGGCAAGCCGCAAGTTTATGCTTACGTGGAACTCGGCGGCTTTGAAAACGGTATAGGAGGGAGCAAAACAAACTCAGTAAGATTTTGCGAGGTAAATCATCCCGCGAAAGGGCTTTGGCGGGATCGCGTCTTGTTTCTTGTATGACTGGCCGGTTTCGTCGACGGAAAGAAAATTAAATGGGCTCAAAAGATTTAGGTGAGCCAGAATGCAACACCCTGAGCAATCAAAACCGCGTGGCAACGCAAGCCGACGGCGCCGCTTGCGCTGAGTTCGAGCGAGCGGCGCCTTAAGGAATCTTTCGCGCGCGTCCCGACCGCTCTCCGGCAGAGCCGCCCGGTACAATAGTGGGTTTCTCATCAAGCAGAAAGGGAATTGACAACTCTGCTAGTCCTGCGATATCGCTCCGGTCATAGAAAAAGGTGGTTTAAAAATCCTATCCATGACGTGCGGCGGCGCCAGCTTGACCTCAAAGGCAAAAGCGAGCCCGTGTCGGCTCGGCTGATTGCCGGCGCTCCCAGCGCAAAGGATTGAAGCGAACCGAAAAGGCTGCGCGGATTGACAGCTCCAGGATCGATCAACTAGTGTCGGACTTATCGAAACCAAGAGGGGGCTACCATGAACAGCCAAAATAAGAATCCCGTCATCGACGCCGACGCTCATGTCGTGGAGTGCGCGCACACGTGGGACTTCATGGACAAGTCCGAAGAGAAGTATCGTCCGATACCCTTGGAAGCGCGCGAAGAAGCCGGCGTGCGCCAACAGTTTTGGCTGGTCGATGGTAAAGTCCGCGGTTTTCGCTTTGCGGTTCTCTCGGACGAGCTAATGGCCAAGCGCCAACAACAGGTCGGTAGGAAGTTCGCCGAGCAGCAGGAGTCTCGTGAGCTAGCCAACGTCGATCTGCGTCTCGATCACATGGATCAAACGAGAGTCGATATTCAGGTGTTGCACAACACCATGTTCATCGAGTCGTGCACCGACCGACCAGCGGTCGACGTGGCGCTCTGCAAGAGTTGGAATCGCTGGCTTGCCGACATCTGGAAGCAGAGCGAAGGGCGCCTGCGTTGGTCCTGCATGCCGCCGCTGCTCAGCATGCCGGACGCACTCGATCAGATTCGGTGGTCGAAGGAAAACGGTGCCTGCGCTGTCTGCCTGCGCCCTGTGGAGGGCAATCGTCTGCTCGCCGACTCCTATTTTTACCCCATCTACGACGAGGCCCAGAAACTTGACATGGCGATCGCCATCCACATAGCCAACGGCAACGCCTGGCTCAACGATCTCTACGGCAACCATCCGGTGCGCATCGCCACGACCTTTCACCGCTTTAGAATACCGACGGTGGGGGCGTTTAACGACATCGTCATGAGCGAGATCCACGACGTCTTCCCCAAGCTCCGCTTCGGCTTTATCGAAGCGAGCGCCCAGTGGGTGCCCTGGATCATGCATGAAGCGAAGATCCGCTTTCGAACGCTCGGCCGGCCGTGGCCGGAGAATCTGCTCAAGGAGTTCGGCTTGTTCGTCACCTGTGAAAATTGCGATGATATCGCATACATCGTGCGCGAGGCCGGCGAGGACAATCTGGTCATCGGCACCGATTACGGTCACACCGATTCTTCGAGCGATCTTGATGCCATCAATGTTTTTCGGCGACGCGACGATCTATCGCTCGCCGTCAAAGAGAAAATTTTGAGCGATAATGCGCGCGCTTTGTACGCTTTGTAAAAGCCTACTGAGATACTTCACAAGCTCAACGGTCAAATCAACGCACTTCTTGCTGATTTCCGCCCGTTGAAAATGGGGAAAGGGGGATTTCACAGCCGCCGCAACTCCTCCCATCAGTCCAAAGGTGGACCGAGGAGTGTTTCAAAAATCATATTTCCGGGCTAAACCTGACCATCGAGGCAGAAAAAACGAGCGGCGTTCTTGCTTTGCTCTTGCTCCTAGCCGTGATCGCTGCGCCGGCGCGTTTGCCGGCGCAATCGTCCGGCTCCTCAAAAAACGGGTCTTCGACATCGGCATCGAACACTGCGCGAACTGCGGCGGCAGCTTGAAGATCATTGCTGCGATCGAAGATCCGCCGGTGATTGTCAAAATCCTCAGCCATCTAGGCCTGCCCACCCGCGCCCCGCCGCGCGCGCCGGCGCAGCGATTCGATCTATTCCAAACGACCTGAGGAGTCGAAAACCGCTTGCCAACGTAAGCCGACGGCGCCGCTCGCTCTGAGTTCGACCGAGCGGCGTGATCCGGCACACTTGGCGCGCCACCGACCACTACGCCGCCCAAGTTAGCCGAAGCAACATCGGGATTTTCATCAAGCAGAAAGACGATTGACATCCCACCGGTCCGGCGATATTGCTCGGGCCAGAAAAAAAGGTGGTTTAAAATTCCTACACAGGTCTATCAACGACAAAGGTCAGCGGGCGATTCCTTCATGAGCAAATTGCTGAGCGACTGGACCATCGCGCCTATTCTCGAGTTTGGATCCGGTCGTCCATTCGCCATCCTCACGGGTGCAGACACAAACTTGAACTTCGTTCAAATACCGATCGCCCCAATGTTGTACCTGCAGGGACTTCAACCGATTCGTGCGGGAATGTTCCGGTGGCTTCGAAGTATTCGCCAACGGGCTTTCTTCAGGCAGGCTGTTTCATCGATGGCACGGTGCCGGGAAGTCTCGGGCGAAACGCGGGGACGCGGCCCTGGGTTTTTCAATGATCTGCGCATCAGCCGGCGCTTCAACGTGCACGGCGAAGCCACGCTCGAGGGAATCGTGGACATTTTTAATGTCGTCAATCGCTTTAACGTCGCAGACGTCAATCCGCACTACACCCAGGCGGGCATGCCGACTGCAGCGTTTGATCCGCGGCAGTTACAGCTTGCGCTAAAGCTGCGCTGGTGATGTATCGCGCATAACGAAGCAAAATAGTTCGACCGACGAGGTGCGAAATGCCCGAGACCAAGTTTATCGATGACGACTTCGTGGCGCTGCGCCGCAATAAGGACACGGGTGAAACTCCGTTTCTCGTGCTCGCGTTCGGCGATGCCATCGAGGTTTTGGACATCACCGACCCAAAGTGGACCCAGGTGCGAGCGCTGACAGTTTTCGATGGTACCGCTACGGGTTTCGTTCGTGGCCGGCCGCTCTTGCGCGAGCGGGGAGTGCTGAAGTTGTCCATGGTCGACGTGCAGCAGGGAGACGGGCTGGTGCTTGAAACACCGAGCGGGAGAATCGTTTTTATCGACGGCGGCGACAACGTGCTCTTTGCCCGCCACGTCGCCGAGCGTTTTCGCCACCGCGCGTCTGCCGCGCAAGAGCCGCTGGAGGTCGAAGCCATTATCATCACTCATGGCGATGCCGATCACTTCGACGGTCTCAACCTGTTACGGGACTCTGAGGACCTGCCGGAAGACAAGGCACGGAAGCGCGTGTTTATTCACCCCAAGCGCGTATTCCACAATGGGCTGGTCAAAGGACCGAGCAACCTGTCAGACCGCGAGATTTTCGGTCGCACGGTCGAGAGCAACGGCGAGCCGCTGATCGTCGATCTCCACGATGATCCGCGGAATGCGTCGCTTCAGAACAGCAACTTCAAGCGGTGGACAAAAACACTCAACCACTGGGAGCAGCGCGGGCCGATCGCGTTTCACCGCGTGGCACACGGGATGGACGAGGACGTGCTATTTGATTTTCTCCGCGAGGAGGGCGTCGAGGTCGAGATCCAGGGACCGTTCGGTACCGAAGTCGAAGTTGACGGCCAGCTCAGGCCGGCTCTGCCATTCTTCCATGTTCCGAAGAAATCCGCGGAGATGCACCTTGAAGCACCGGCTAATCCAGGCGGCGCGCTGTCGGACGCGCACACAATCAACGGGCACTCGATCGCGATGCGCTTAACCTTCGGCAATGTTCGTTTCAGTCTGACCGGCGACCTAAACCGCGAGTCGATGGCGTTGATGCGCCAGCGACTGCCGCTCGCGGCGTTCGAGGCCGAGATCTTGAAGACGGCACATCACGGCTCGCACGACTTCGACCTTGGGACATTGCGGGCAATCGCACCGGTCGTGGCAATCGTGTCGTCCGGCGACGAAAACGTCGGCAAGGAGTACATCCACCCGCGGGCAACGTTGATGGCGGCCCTGGGCAAGGTGATGCGCGGCGACACAGGAATCATCTTCAGTACCGAACTCGCGGCGTTTTTCGCCACCGCCGACGAGTGTTTGCGGCGCAAGGACCTGGCCGAGTACTTCAAGGAGCGCGCCCAACAGAGTTTTACCGGCGATCAGCTCCGGCAGCTTTTCACTGGTATTGCTCGGCCCGACGATCCGAAGGGCATTTTCTACGGCTTTGAGCGCCTCAACTTCGGCATCATCCATGTGCGCACGGATGGCGAGCGAGTACTGACCTTTACCCACAGCGGCAAGAAAGGACTCAACGAAGCGTACCGCTTCACTGTCACGCGGGACGGCACCGAGCGGCTGATCGCTTTCGCAGCGGAAGTCACCACGCGTTGAACGAAAACCCCCGCGAGTGGTTACCAGTCAGAAGGACGAATTCGCGCGCCGCGGCGCCAATGCCGGGACTTAACCGGCGAGGTACAGTGAATGCAAGGGCTATACGGTGAAGGCGTAGCGAACGACCATGGCGTGCTCGGACGCAGAAAAGGGACGTTGTTGATTCACTAGACAAACTCTATCCCGAGCGCCTCTGGATCGGAAACGTTACTCCCATAATCGACGCGGCAGATACGAGGTTAAGGCCGCGTTTGGGCTTTCAATAAAAGATAGGCGTCAAGCCTCAGGCTAAGCCCAAACTCAGCGACTTGGAATATGATCGGGACGAGAGCAAAATAGGCTCATTGCAATCTTACGAGGTGAATCTTCCCGCGAAAGATGACAGGAAATTCCATTAAACCGGCGCTCTCGCTTAATTAACAGAGTCGAAACGGGAGAGTTTGCGCCGAGGGCTGGCTGGCTGAAAGAGGTTCGGGGCAAATGGCCGGGGTGACGAGCCGGTCGATGAGTTGCTGGCGATGCTCGAAGGCGATAGCGAAAAGACAAATACGACGGACGAGAAACAAAGACGCCAAAAGAGCGGCATAAGAAAAAGGTTCGCAACTAGCGGCGAGCTGCCTTCATGAAGCAAGTGTTGGCCGGCTCAGTCTGACTTTGAATCTCGCTATTCCAAAGCCAACAGCCGCACATATCCCGGGATGGGCTCCCACAGCCCCAACAACTCAAGACGGTGCCGCACGTATGCGGGCGAGTTGCTGTAAACCGGTTTTCCGAACTCTGCTTCCAGACGAACCGCGCTGGGCAAGCCCAGCCAAGACCCCCCGCCGATGTAAAGGCCGTCGGCCTCGGGGTATTTTTTGAGCGCGGTGGCGCCAAGCCGGAAGGAAAGGTCCAAGCCTTCCTGCGTGCCCATTCCTTCGAACTCTTTCGGCGTCATCACGTGAGTCGACCAGCCGGCGACATCGATGCCCTCGCGCTTGAAAAACTTGGCGAGGTTCTCGTTCATGGGATCGGTCCACTTGTTGGCTAGGGCGATGTTCTTGAGCCCGAGGCGCTTGGCACCCGCCACCATACTGAGCACGTTGGCGGTGGTCGGGATTCCCGACGCCTCGTGCATGCGACCGAGGAGGTCATCGAGAAAGTCCGGGCCCATCACGCAAGGTAAAGGCACGCCCCCCTGCACGATGAGGTCAACGCCGTACTTTGCCAGCGTTCTCGCGTAGTCCGCTGCGGGCGCGAAAACGCGCTGGATCTCCTTGGGTGAAAACTCCTCCATGCCGACCGGCAGCGCTACGGTGGAAACCCGGCGTGGAATCGAGAAGTAATACCATTCGTATTCCGTGACCGTATTGGTCGGGGTCAGTTCCCCCAACTTCTTCTTGGGCCAGTAGGATTCCGGTAGGGCCATGAGGGACCTCGTGTGGGGATTTGTAGATGGCCTTCAATGGGCCGATATTTTGACTCGATCCTTAGCACCGTTTCCTTGCTGCTTTCAACCCGAATCTCCCATGGAAACTTGAATTCTTAGGCGACGTATTTTGCGCGGACCGTAATCCAGCTTAACGGGCGACGCCGCGTCAGATTTTTCCCCAGGCAATCAAAAGGGAACATGGAAAGGGTTAGGTCTACTATCGTATCACCTGTCGTGTGTAACATGTTCAAAATAGTCAATAAGCCCGAACTCAGCGGCTTGGAAAATGATAGGGATGAGAGCAGAATAGGCTCAGTAAGATTTTCGAGGTGAATCTTCCCGCGAAAGAAGAACCCAAATTTCGTTAAACCAGCGGTTTCGCTCGAAGAGGTCCGGCCGGGAAAGATTGTGCCGAAGGCCGACTGGCTGAAAGAGGTTTGGGCAAATGGCCGGGCGACGAGCCGGTCGATGAGTTGCTCGCGATGCTTGAAGGCGATAGCGAAAAGACGAATACGACTGGCAAGAAACAAAGACGCCCAAACGGCAGTGCAAGAAAAGGATGAGCAACTAGGGTATGATGCCATTCGAGCGAGGTCAGTGGTTATTTATCGAAAAGCCGGTTGAATCATAGGACTTTACTAAAATGGCTAAGGGGAAACATATCGAGCTGCCGCGCGACAAGATCGCCGCGTTCTGCAAAAGAAATCGAATACAGCGACTCTCCCTTTTTGGTTCCGCATTGAAGGGCGAGCTTCGAAAGGATAGTGACATCGACCTATTGGTTGAATTCCAGCCAGGCGAAGCACCAAGTCTCCTCGATTTAGCTCGAATGGAGCGGGAACTTTCGACAATGCTCGCCGGTCGAAAGGTCGACCTGCGCACTCCCAACGAACTGAGCCGCTATTTCCGCGACGAAGTTTTGTCGACGGCCAGTGTCCAGTATGCAGAAGGATGATCGCATCCGGCTGCAGCACATGTTGGACGCAGCCAACGAAGCTCTGACTTTCATTCGAAGCAGGATTCGAGCCGACCTGGATAATGACCGCATGTTGGTCTTATCCCTGATTCGAGAACTTGAAATTATCGGCGAGGCCGCCAGCCAAGTGTCCCGGGAAACCCGATCACAAATCAGCACAGTTCCCTGGCAAGATATAATCGGCATGCGCAATCGCCTGATTCACGCCTATTTCGACGTTGATTTGGATACTTTGTGGAGCACCATTACTAAGGACCTGCCCGCCTTGAAGGCCGAACTTGAGAAGATCCTTTGACCAAGTCCGACGCTATAATCCGTGGTCATATGGCCGATCAATCAAATCAACTCGTTCAAAAGCTCTGGAACTATGTCGCTAGTGTGCGACCGAGAGGCGAGCCCTTCCGATCGCGGTCAATGGTTCTCCGCCTTGCCGGCCACCCCGTCCTCTCCATAGATGGAAATGCCCGCCGGCAGGGCCTCAAAACAACCTTTGCGCTCCTGTGCCCGCGCTCTCCAGGTCTCACCCCTCGGTCGCTGGTTACTTAATTGTGGACTCCTTAATAACTTCTAACTTCTTCAAGCGACGTCGCGCCACAGCCAGTCCTTAAGGTTCATTTTTGCGGCACAACGATCTCCCTTAGCTGGCCTACGAGTTTAGCAGGGATTTCGTATAACGTAGCGAAGATATTCGCTAGTCTTGGACCGTCAATGGGCTCGACGTCGAGTTTGGCTTTTTGAGATTCTTCAATAAATGCCGGGTCGCTCAGCGTGTCTAGGAAAGCCTTGCGCAGCGGTTCAAGGCGTTCGTCGGGCGTCCCAGGTGGCGTGGTATAGACGTACATGGGGACGGCATAGGCTTTCAGTCCGGACTGAAGCAATTGCGCGGCTTCTTGATTCTTCGCGAATTTTGTTACTAAGGGAACGTCTTTCAGATCCGGGTGGGGTTCGAGGAGGTTTTGCAGGACAACGCGAACGTCGCCGGAGTCAATTTTGTTGCGCCACGTTCCTTTCATCCCATACCAGTTGAAGCAAGCACCGTCGACCTCGCCAGATTCTACGGCAAGCCGTACGTCCGATACGCCTTTGAATCCTTCAATAATTTGGATCGGCAAGTTGGTAGTAGCTTTGACGATTTTTGGCAAATCGACCGTATCATCGCCCGGCGCTAGGCCTCCAAGTTTGATCGGTCTTTTTGAAGCGAGCCACTCTTCGGCGCTTTTTATACCGGTGCTTTTCGTCAACGCACAAGCTTGCGCAGCCGGCGTGAGAGCGACGAGCCAGCGCAGCTTCCGTCCGTCGAGCAAAACTCCCTTATATCCGAGAACATGCCTGAGAATGATAGGTCCAGGGTACGTGGCAATGCTTAAGCCATCCGGCTTCGCATTATTATAGAATTGATTCGCTAAGACCAGCCCGCCGGCGCCGGTCACGTTATCCACGACGACAGAAGGATTTCCAGGAACGTGCTTACTAAAGTGTCGGCCGATCAACCGCGTGTAAACGTCGAAGCCGCCACCGGCTGATAACCCAACGTTGAAGTGAATGGTCTTGCCCTTATAGTATTCCTGAGTATGACCAGAACTCACCAAAGCAGCGCAAAAAACTAACGCCATTGCAACTTGTATGATTTTTTTTGCCATATCTCTAATCCTTTGTTGCTTTGTAGCGGACGCCTACAACAAATCGGGTGTTCGGCTTGAATACATTACCGATCAGAGGGTGTCAACGGGAAGTCGCAATGTGAGGTCGTTCAGAGATTTGCTTTCCAGAAATGTCAGACGCCTTAAAAGTGGATTGGGCCAAAAAAGCTTCGCCCGATTTTTACTTCCTCACGAAGAAAGGTCGACGCCGCTTCTGTTGCCTCTACGGTTCGCATCGCTTAAGTTCAAAGCATCCTTATGGACAGGTTCTCTGATAGCCGCCAGCCGGATTTTTGGAGCGTGCGTTACACTGCTGGTAAGATGCCGTGGGACTTTGGCGGTGTTCCCGCGGCCCTGAAATCATTTCTTGCGGGAACTTCGGTTCCGGGCAGGGTCCTGATTCCGGGATGCGGCTCTGGCTACGAGATTCAGGCGTTCCATACGGCCGGGTACGGGGTGACAGGAATTGATTTTTCGCCCGCTGCCATTGACCAAGCCAAACGGGTGCTAGGGGTATTAGCCGAGCGGGTTCTCTTGGGAGATTTCTTTACGCACGATTTCAGCCTGTGCCGCTTCGATCTCATTTATGAACGGACTTTTCTTTGTTCGATGCCTCCGTCCCTCTGGCCCAGCTATGTAAACAGAATGGCAGAACTGTTGTCGCCTGGAGGCAGATTGATCGGCGTATTCTTGTATGGTCAACGGTCGCTGTCAGGGCCGCCGTTTGCTTTCACTGCCACCGAAGCGGAGCAGCTATTTAACGAACGCTTCCGGCTAGTGCGAAGCGAAGCGGTGACGGACTCCTTGCCCCTATTTCGTGATATGGAGAGATGGCAGGAATGGCTGAAAATCGGTTCGACATGATGGCCGAGGCTCGATCACTTTTACACAGCCACTTTTATTAAGGAGTCCACAATAAGTAACCAAACAGCGACCGAGGGGTGAGACCTGGAGAGCGCGGGCACAGGAGCGCAAAGGTTGTTTTCAGGCCCTGCCGGCGGGCATTTCCACCTATGGAGAGGACGGGGTGGTGGCCGGCAAGGCAGAGAACCATTGA
>DATBLC010000298.1:0-4236 GCA_036555515.1 Binatia bacterium | reverse complement strand
CCAAGCTCAGGCGTGGCATCTGCGAAGAGCGGTACATATGCCGGCTTGATCGAAAAGATTCCTTACCTAGAAGATCTGGGCATCACAGCGGTCGAGCTTTTACCCGTTTTTCAGTTTGATCCTCAGGATGCGCCACAAGGCCGCGTTAACTACTGGGGTTACCAGCCAGTGTCATTTTTCGCGCCGCATCAGGCGTACAGTTCGCGAAAGGAGCCCCTCAATGTCCTCGATGAATTTCGTGATGTGGTCAAGGCGCTCCACCGCGCCGGAATCGAAGTTATTCTCGATGTGGTCTTTAATCATACCGCGGAGGGCGGTCACGGTGGGCCAACCTTGTGTTATCGTGGCCTTGCCAACGACTTCTACTACATCCTCGGGAAAGACAAATCGCGTTACGCCGATTATACTGGCTGCGGTAACACGTTGAACGCCAACCAGCCGATCGTGCGCCGCCTGATCCAGGACAGCCTGCGCTACTGGGTAACTCAGATGCACGTCGACGGGTTTCGCTTTGACCTGGCGTCAATCCTGTCGCGCGACGAGGCGGGCCGGCCACTGCCGAACCCTCCGGTTCTCTGGGACATCGAGTCCGATCCTCTTCTCGCCGGCACCAAGCTGATCGCCGAGGCCTGGGATGCCGCGGGGCTGTATCAGGTGGGAAGCTTCGTTGGCGACACCTGGCAGGAGTGGAACGGGCGCTTCCGCGACGATGTGCGGCGCTTTTTGAAAGGCGATAATGGCACAGTCTCACGGCTGGCTACCCGGCTACTGGGTAGTCCGGACATTTACGGTCACGAGGAACGCGAACCGGAGCAGAGCATCAATTTTGTCACGTGCCATGACGGTTTTACTCTGAATGATTTGGTTTCGTACAACCACAAGCACAACGAAGCCAATGGCGAAAACAATCGCGACGGTTCCGACGACAATCTGAGCTGGAACTGCGGCGCCGAAGGACCCACGGACGATCCGGCGATTGAAGCGTTACGCAATCGCCAGGTGAAGAATTTCTTCGTACTGGAAATGCTCGCGGCCGGTACGCCGATGTTGCTGATGGGCGATGAGGTCCGCCGCACCCAGGGCGGCAACAACAACGCCTATTGCCAGCACGGCGAGATCAGTTGGTTCGACTGGAGCTTGCTCGATCGCCATGCCGACATCCACCGGTTCCTAAAATTACTTAGTGCGTTCCGGCAGCGCCGCGACATCATCGCGGAAAGACGCAATCTAAGCCTCAACCAATTGCTGCGGCAGGCACGAATCGAATGGCACGGAGTCGCGCTCAATCGTCCGGACTGGAGCGAGCACTCGCATTCGCTGGCGTTTACGCTTCGCAGCCTCCGCGAGCGTTTTCTCCTCCACGGCATGCTTAATGCGTATTGGGAGCCGCTAAATTTCGAGATACCCCCCGTGCCGGCAGAAAGCCGCAAACACTGGTGCCGCTGCATCGACACGGCGCTTGCGTCGCCGGATGACTTCCGGCGGTGGGAGGACGCGCCATCAGTGCAGCAAAACACTTATTTTGTGCAGCCGCGCTCCGTCGTGATGCTGGTGCTACCGCTTGAAAGCACTTCTTTAACCGAAACGAGGTGAGCCCATGGCGAACCATCCACTGGCCGGCAAGCCTGCTCCCAAAGAGATTCTGGTCAAAATCGATCAGCTGCGGAAAGAATACTACGCGCGCAAGCCCGACATCACCGACAGCGCCCAGCGGGTTAGTTTCGGTACCAGCGGCCACAGAGGCTCGTCACTGCGGGGCGCGTTCAATGAGGCGCATGTCTTGGCGATCGCTCAGGCGATCTGCGAATACCGCAAGGGTCAGGGCATTAACGGTCCTCTTTACATCGGAAAGGACACACATGCGCTATCGGAGCCGGCGTTCGCATCCGCATTGGAGGTACTCGCGGCAAACGGTGTCGAGACCATGATCGATAGCCAGGAGGGTTACACGCCCACTCCGGCGGTCAGTCACGCCATTCTGACTTATAACCGCGACCGAACTTCGGGTTTAGCCGATGGCATTGTGATCACCCCGTCGCACAATCCGCCGGAAGACGGCGGCTTCAAATACAACCCGCCGCACGGCGGTCCGGCGGATACCGACGTAACTCGTTGGATCGAAAATAGAGCCAATGAGCTGCTGTCGAGCGATCTCAAAAACGTCGCGAAAATTGCCTTCGAAAAAGCTCGGCGCGCGCCGACGACCCACAGTCATGACTATGTCGGAACCTACGTGAGCGACCTCGACTCGGTTGTGGACATGGAAGTGATTCGCAACGCCAAGCTCAAGATCGGGGTCGATCCGCTCGGCGGAGCGGGCGTCGCATACTGGCAACCGATTGTCGAACGGTACGGCGTGCAGGTGGAGGTGGTGAACAACACCATTGACCCGACTTTCAGTTTCATGACGTTGGACTGGGACGGCAAGATTCGCATGGACTGTTCGTCCCCCTATGCCATGGCAAAGCTGATCGCGCTCAATGACCGCTTCGACATCGCCTTCGGCAACGATACCGATAATGACCGTCACGGCATCGTCACTCGTGGCTCAGGCCTGATGAATCCGAACCATTACCTCGCGGCGGCGATTTTTTATCTCTTTAGCCACCGGCCAGGCTGGCGCCCGGACGCAGCGGTGGGCAAGACCGTTGTGAGTAGCAGCATCATCGACCGTGTGGCTGGCAAGGTCGGGCGTAAGCTGGTCGAAGTGCCGGTGGGATTCAAATGGTTCGTGCCGGGACTGCTCGATGGCTCGCTCGGCTTTGGCGGCGAAGAAAGCGCGGGCGCTTCGTTTCTGCGGCGCGACGGAACGGTGTGGGCGACCGACAAGGACGGCATCATCATGGATCTTCTTTCGGTGGAACTCATGGCGCGCACCGGCCGCGATCCGTCCGAGCTTTACAATGACCTTACACGTGACCTCGGCGCGCCGGTTTATGAGCGCATCGATGCGCCCGCCACGGCGGAACAAAAAGCGGTGCTCCTAAAACTATCACCGGAGGACGTCAAAGCATCGACGCTTGCCGGCGACCCGATCGAGGCGATGCTCACGGCGGCGCCGGGCAACGGCGCGGCGATCGGCGGCTTAAAGGTTGTCACTGCGCAAGGATGGTTCGCGGCGCGTCCCTCCGGCACAGAAGACGTCTACAAGCTTTATGCGGAAAGCTTTCGCGGTCGCGAACACTTGCGGCGCATTCAGGAAGAAGCGCAAACGCTTATCAGCAAGGCTTTGGCGGGAGCCATCGGATGAAAGTCATTTTTTTATCGAGGCAGAGTCGCAACCACCAAAATCGTAACAGACATCTCACCACCGAGGACACGAAGACCACGAAGGTAAGAAATTGAAAACTCATAAGGTCCTGACCCTTCGTACTACTATGCCTGAGAATTGTCGCGGCTTGCGCAAATCTTCTGGGTCATCCGGGTTATATAGCGATTTCATAGAAGAATTCGTTTGCACCGCGAAGATCACGAAGAGCACGAAATTGAAGCACACAAAGGTATTTTGTAGGGGCGGGTTTGAAACCCGTCCCTACGGCGTATCCTTCGCGAGCTTCGTGTCCTTCGTGGTTAACACGTCTTTTCATTTGGTTGCGGCTCTGCCGCGCTGGTCCTTCGGGCGCTTCGTGGTGAGGCGCAAATTGTCAGATAGTGTAATACAGCGCGTCGCGAACCAGGAGAGATGAGAATGACGGTTCAACTAGTTTGTCTCATCCGGCATGGCGAGACGGAGTGGAGTTTAAGCGGTCAACACACCGGGGTTACCGATATTCCACTCACTGAGAATGGGCGAAAGGTAGCCAAACTGCTGGCGCCGGTATTAGCCAGGGAGAACTTCGCGCTGGTGCTGACGAGTCCGCTCTGGCGCGCTCGGGAGACTTGCGAGCTAGCCGGTCTCGGTGACCGCGCTGAGATCGATCACGATCTGATCGAGTGGAACTATGGTGAATACGAAGGGCTTACCCCGAAGCAGATCCATGGCCGGGCGCCCGGATGGGTGCTTTTCAGCGACGGCTGCCCTGGGGGGGAGGCCCCTGAGCAAGTTGGCGCCCGCGTGGACCGGGTAATTACAAGGGCGCGCGCGGTGGACGGTCATGTCGCCCTTTTTGCTCATGGCCATATTTTCAGAGTGTTTGCGGCTCGGTGGCTCGGACTTCCGGCTAATGCAGGATGTCACTTCCTTCTCGACACGGCGACGCTAAGCGTCCTCAGCTACTACCGGGGGATCCCGGCGGT
>DATBLC010000297.1:0-3135 GCA_036555515.1 Binatia bacterium | reverse complement strand
CGGCCACCACCCCGTCCTCTCCATAGGTGGAAATGCCCGCCGGCAGGGCCTGAAAACAACCTTTGCGCTCCTGTGCCCGCGCTCTCCAGGTCTCACCCCTCGGTCGCTGTTTGGTTACTCAATTGTGGACTCCTTAATAATATCGCATGAAGCCGTCGCGGTTTGAGTATTACGCTCCGCAAAGTCTTGATGAGGCACTGGTGCTGCTGGACAGATTCGCGGGCGACGCGCGAATTTTGGCGGGCGGTCAAAGCTTGGTGCCGCTAATGAACATGAGATTGGCACGTCCGCAGCGAATTGTGGATATCAACCGGGTCGCCGAGCTGGATTATATAAGGATCAATGACGATTATATCTCGATCGGCGCGTTAACCCGCCACAGAGCAATTGAACAATCGCAGACCGTTTTCACCGCTTGCCCACTGCTGTCAAAGGCCGCAGGATTCGTCGGACACCCTCAGGTCAGAAGCAGGGGCACGATCGGGGGAAGCCTGGCGCACGCCGATCCCGCCGCGGAATACCCGGTCATCCTCGCCGCTCTGGACGGAGAGATCAAACTCCGAAGCATACGCAGCGAGCGAATCATTGGCTGGCGGCGGTTTTTTGTCAGCGACTACGCAACCGATGCCGAGCCGGACGAGATAGTTGTGGAGGTTCGCTTGCCGCGGCCTCGAGGTAGCACCGCGTGCGAATTTTTGGAACTCAGCCGACGCCATGGTGATTTTGCATTGGTCGAAGCGGCCGTACAGATCGAGTTTGACGAGAAGAAGAAATGCTCCCGAGTGGCCATTGGATTAGGTGGCGTGGGCGGTATGCCTTTACGGGCCAGCCTTTCTGAGGAGATTTTACAAGGCAAATTTCCCGGGAAAGACATTATTCGCGAGGCTGCTTTAGCGGCAGTCGAAAATCTCGACCCGGTCAGTGATGTCCACGCCAGCGCGGCCTATCGGAAACAGATGGTTTCGTTGCTTGTCTCTCGTGCGCTTGAGCGCGCTACAGGATTATGTTCCGTTAAGGAGGCGTGAGAAGGGATGGTGGACCTCAAAGAGATTCGTGTCTGCGTCAATGATGTCGATTACGAGCGAAAGGTAGAGCCTAGAACTCTGCTGGTTGATTTCCTGAGGGATGATCTGGAGCTAACCGGTACGCACATCGGATGCGAACATGGCGTGTGCGGAGCATGTACTGTGCTCCTCAATGGTGAGCCGGTGCAGTCTTGTCTCCTGTTTGCGGTTCAGGTGGACGGCGGTCGGATCTTGACCGTCGAAGGTCTCGCCGCTAATGGCGATCTGCACCCGCTTCAGGAAGCTTTTTCAAAGTCTCATGGTTTGCAGTGCGGCTTCTGCACGCCGGGCATGCTGATATCCGCTTACTACCTGTTGAAGCAACGCGCCAATCCGACCGAGGAAGAAATCCGTTTGGCCATTTCCGGAAACATCTGCCGCTGCACCGGTTACGTCAATATTGTGAGAGCCGTTAAAATGGCGGGGGAAATGACCGTGAAACCTGGAGTAATAAGTAACAGATGATCCGAAGTTTTTCAGAAATTATTTTAAGGAGTTTGCCATGAGGTCGAAGTTTTTGATGGTATTGGCGGTCCTAGTTCATTGTCTTACCGGCTTCTATTCGGTCGCCATCGCGGCTTCAGCGCCATCGGTGGTTCAACTTAACGCAGGTGGTTTCGGTGCTGATGCCGTATCAAGCTGGCCGGTTTATGTAGCCCAGGAAAAAGGCTTTTTTGCCAAGGAAGGGGTGCAACTTAACTTTACCCGCAGTTACGAGCAAATGATGGCACTCATCGGCGGCAGCTTCGACATCATAGGAGAGGCCGCCGACGGCCCGATACTGGCGGCAGATAAGGGAGCCGATATTTTGGTCGTTTATGATCTCAGCCGTCGGCCCTCTCAGTTCATGGTTCTTGCGCCTGGTGTCCAGACCGTGTCGGAGCTCAAAGAAAAAACCATTGGCGTTTGGAAAATTCCATCTACCGATCAGTTGTTGACGAAAAAATTTCTCGCAAAAAATGGAATTGACATCAACACGATCAAGTTCCGCAGGATTGGCGGGTCTCGTGACCGCTTTGCGGCGCTTCAGACCCGTCAAATCAGTGCGACGGTATTATCCACGGCATATGCTTTTAGGGCCCAGGAAGAGGGGATGAAAGTTGTAGCGTCTCCTGCCGACTGGGAGACCTTTCCGTGGACGTTTGCCGTTGTCAGAAGAAACTGGGCCGAGGCTAATAGGGAAACAATCGTGAAGTACGTGAGAGCTGTATACCGCGCCACCCAATGGCTCTACGAACCAACCAACTATGAAGAAGCGGTTCGAATACTAACCCCGATCACCAAATTTGACGATAAGACGATGAGATGGGCTTTAAGGGGTTCGATAGAACAGAAAATTTACAATCTAGAGAAGCCGAGTGCGGGGGTCTTTCAAGTTGCCGCTGAATGGCTGCTCTCGGAAGGATTCCTTTCAAAGCCTTTCGATACGGCGAAGATCCTGGACACGAAGTACTTCGAACAGGCTATCAAATAGGCAGAAGCCAAGCTTCTGATGGAGCGGCTATGATTTCAGATTCATGGGTTAGTCGGATCTCCGCCAGCGTTGACCCTGACGAGGTATGCCGGCTTGCCCTCGATTTGTGCAGCATACCAAGTACTACTGGCGAAGAAGGACCGTTAGCAGATTTTATTGTCGACTGGTTCAAGCTCAATGGACTGATCGGCGTCCGTCAAGAAGTGGAAACAGGGCGGGCAAACGCAGTTGGAATACTCCGCGGCAAGCGACATGGGCCGATTTTGATGCTCAACGGTCACATGGACACCGGCATCCATCTGCGTCACGAAGAAGTGGTTGGCCCGGTACCGCCGAAGAAACCCATATTGACCCCGCGGCGGGAAAACGGCGTCCTGTACGGAACCGGGATGGATAACATGAAGAGCGGTCTCGCCGCCATCATGTACGCCGCTAAAAGCATCAAACATAGCGGCATTGCTTTGGACGGCGATCTCATTGTCGCTGGCGTGGCGGGGGAAGTCAGTCGCGCCCCTGTCGATCAGTATCAGGGTCCTTATTTTCGTAGTAAAGGCGTGGGCACGCGGTATCTTCTTACGCATGGGATTGTCTCCGACT